>JAICKZ010000039.1 GCA_025927665.1 Steroidobacteraceae bacterium
ATTTGCCAGCGGTACTGAGAAGTTCCAATGCTTCTTCAGGATTGCCATTGGCTGTTGCCACCGCAGCCAAACCACTCATCGCATATACTTTGCCGCGTGCGTAATTTAGCTGTTCGCCAAGTTGCAACGCGGTATTAAAGTTATCACGTGCTTCATCCCAACGTTGTAAATGCTCCAACGCTGAACCAATGTTATACGTCGTCACAAGCTGTTCACGTACCATATTTTCTTTGCGCTGCGCGGCAAGTATGCTTTTGTAAATATCCAATGCCTGATCATAGTCGCCGAGTCGGTTGTACAGCGTTGCGACACTACTGAGCGCAGTGATGGCATGTTGTGGTAAGTGAACTTGTTCAAACAATGATTGTGCTTGTTGGAGATCTGCAAGTCCATTGGCACATTGTCCCTGCAAGCCGTATACGTAGCCACGTTCCAGCAGGCTTTCTGCAAGCATCTCGTTATCATGGTTGGTCTTCGCCACCGTGACTGCTTGAACATATAGTTCAAGTGCATGAGCGAAGTTGCCATCGCTTTCGGCGATCAGGCCCGTACATATCAAAGCACCGGCGCGTAATCCCTGACGCTGCACCTGTGGTATTAGCTCGTCGATAGTTTTGGCTTCTTGTTCGGCAGCGTTGTGATCGCGTTCGCTGTAGTAATCGCATAACTGCATATGCGCCAATGCTGCCAGATCGGGATTCGGATCATGCTTCAGTAAATCCAGTGCCGCCTCCGCATCTCGTTTGCTTTCTTCAGGATCACTACGCATCGCGATCTTGCTATTGGCGATCAGTGCCTCTGCAGTATGATTGGCTGCGAATGCAGGAATAGCAACAACCGACAGCGTGACAAGCGCGACGTAGTTGATCAGCCAATGGCGGGAAAATAAGCGTGCAGTCATTTATTATAGGTGGCGTAAAAAATCACTGAATATTCTAGGGCTTTTGTTCGTGAGATTACCGAGCATTTTACAGATTCAATTACTTAAACTGTGCTCATAGTGGTAGTTCTTGCCAATAATGACTGATACTCAATGTGACGCTTGATATAAATGGCCACAAACGGACAGCGGGGCACGACTTTTTCACCGTCTTCACGTAACAGATCCAATGCACCTTTGACTAACTGCGAACCAATGCCTTGACCATTGATGGCTGCCGGGACCTCGGCATGAGTCATGGTGACGATGCCGTTGTTGCGGTGATAGTCGATTAGCGCCAACCCCGCGTCGGTTTCCATTTCAAAGCGGTTGGCAGATCGGTTGTCGCGTACTGTCATGATGATTTCATCTGTATCGCAATTGAGTGTGTGATAATGCCATATTAATTACCAGAAACGTGCTCGACAGTGCATTCTATTTTGTCTCGATACCTGCTTATTCTCTCCGTATTTTCCGGTGTTTTACTGCCTTTGGCGTTTGCACCGTTTGGAATCTGGCCGTTGGCTTTGGTCTGTCCAGCATTATTATTTCTGCTATGGAACAACTTAACACCGAGGCGCGCAGCAGCAGTTGGGTTCTGGTTCGGGATGGGCGCGTTCGGAGCTGGAACCTACTGGTTGTACAACAGCATCTACAGCATTGGCCATGCGCCAATCGTATTGACTTTATTTCTCATGTTAGGCATGGCGGCATTGATGGCCAGTTATTTCACTGTGTTCGGCTACATCCAGGCGCGCTGGATTCCGGCATCGGGTGCATTGCGATACTTGGTCGCCTTGCCCGCGCTATGGCTATTATGCGAATGGTGGCGCGGCTGGTTTGTCAGTGGTTTTCCATGGATGTCGCTGGGTTATGCACAAATCGATACACCCCTTGCGGCGTTCGCGCCCTTGCTAGGTGTGTATGGAGTTGGTTACTTGTGCGTGTTGATCGCGGGGGCGCTGACATTATTGATTGTGGGAAAGAAAGCTCAACGCGTCATCGCCGTAGCAGTGTTGGTTGTGCCTTGGTTATGTGCATGGCCGCTATGGCATCACATATGGACTCAACCGGTTCGCTCGCCCATCACCGTGGCTGTTGTGCAAGGCTCGATACAGCAAGATCTAAAATGGTCGCAGGAGTGGCGTGATAAAACATTAGACCTTTATTACGAATTATCAGCACCCTATTTCGGCACTCAACTCATGGTATGGCCCGAGGCTGCATTGCCCGATCGATCCAGTGAACTGGTGAGTTATCTCAGTCCCTTATGGAGTGAAGCGCATGCCAAGAACACCGACATATTAATGGGATTGGTTCACGACGATGTGCAGACTGATCGTCTCTACAACGGTGTATTAGCATTGAGTGACGATGTGCAGTGGTACCACAAAAAACATTTGGTGCCGTTCGCAGAATATTTTCCCGTACCTAAATTCATACGCAGCTGGTTGCGCATGATGAGTTTACCTTACAGTGATTTGACTCCAGGTGATGAGATGCAAAAACCGCTTGATGCCGCGGGTGAAAAGATTGCTGTTTCAATTTGTTATGAAGATGGATTTGCAACTGAGCAACTTTATGCATTGCAAGAAGCCACACTCATGGTGAATGTCACCAATGACGCTTGGTTCGGTGATTCGATCGCCGCACCTCAGCATCTGGAAATCAGTCGCATGCGTGCATTGGAAGCCGGACGCGATATGATTCGTGCCGCCAACGATGGTATTTCGGCCTTGATCGACAGTGATGGTAAAGTGCGTGCGACGCTGCCTCGATTTAAAGCTATGGTGTTAAGCGGCACTGTGCAACCGCGAAGCGGATTGACTCCCTACGCTCGCATGGGTAATTGGCCGATACTGATTTTTTGCACTTTGCTGTCGTTGCTAACTGGGTATTTGCATCGCAGACATGTTCGCACTGTTTATTAACCACTTATCAAACAAATTATGAATGATTCTTTTCAATCGGTATTGCTTGGCATCATCGAAGGCATCACAGAGTTTCTGCCGATCTCAAGTACGGGCCATTTGCTCATAGCGGAAAAATTAGGACTCGGTGCAAGATCTGAACTTTTCAATACGGTCATTCAGGCCGGAGCTATTTTGGCTGTCACTGTCATTTATTGGCAGCGCTTATGGAATTTGCTGATGGAGTTCAAACGACCCGAGAATCGTCTCTATGCTTGCAAACTTGCAACGGCATTTATCATCACTGCGATACTGGGTTTTATTGTGATCAATAAAATGGGCTTCAAATGGCCAGAAGAAATTCAACCGATTGCATGGGCATTAATTATTGGCGGGGTGTGGATACTGGGCGCGGAGTGGCTGGCCGCTAAGCGACCTGATCATGCCAACGTAACCTGGTCGGGCGCGAGTGTGGTGGGCGTGGCGCAAATTATTGCCGGAATGTTTCCAGGCACATCGCGTTCTGCAGCAACCATTTTTTCTGCCATGTTAATCGGTGGCACCAATCGCGTTGCAGCGACTGAATTTGCTTTTCTCGTCGGAATTCCTACCATGTACGCTGCCAGTGCCAATCAATTATACAAGTATGCAAAAGCGGGTGGAGCGGGCGAAGACTGGACACAATTGATCATTGGCTTTGTGGTCTCTGCCGTTGTTGCTTTCGCGGCGGTGAAATGGTTGTTGCGCTATATTCAAACTCATCGATTCACTGTGTTTGCCTGGTATCGTATTATTGTTGGCGTGTTGTTATTAATGTTTCTTAAATGACGATTAACAAGTGATGATTACAGTTGCCGCGACACAATTTGCATGTAGCGATGATCGAGCCGCCAACTTATTGCGTGCCGAGCAATGGGTACGTGCCGCGCACGCAGGTGGTGCGCAAGTGGTGCTGTTGCAGGAATTGTTTGAGACACCTTATTTTTGCAAGGATCATGATTTAAAGCATTTTGATTTGGCAATCCCCGTCGCAGACAATCCCGCTATCAAACGAATGCAGCAACTGGCTCGCGAATTGAATGCGGTGTTACCGGTCAGTGTGTTTGAACGTGCTGGCAATGCATTTTTCAATTCAGTTGCAATGATTGATGCCGATGGTGAATTGTTGGGCGTGTATAGAAAGGCACATATTCCGGAAAGTCCTGGATATCACGAGAAGTTTTTCTTTTCTCCCGGAGATACTGGTTTTCGTGTGTGGCGTACACGTTACGGCGTGATCGGTGTCGGTATTTGCTGGGATCAATGGTTCCCTGAATGCGCACGCATCATGGCATTGCAAGGTGCGGAGTTGTTGTTGTACCCAACCGCGATTGGTGAAGAACCGCAAGATAAAAGTATTGATTCACAACCGCATTGGCAACGTTGTATGCAGGGACATGCAGCAGCGAATATCATACCCGTGATTGCATCCAATCGCATTGGTATGGAGCAGGGTGGAAATTGGCAAGTGCAGTATTACGGGTCTTCGTTCATCACCGATCATACCGGCGCCATCGTGCAACAATGTGATCGAGTGAGTGAGAGCATGATCACTGCAAGTTTCGATTTGAACAAGATTCGCACCTACCGTGAATCTTGGGGCGTGTTTCGCGATCGTCGTGTGGATCTGTACAAGCCATTGCTGACCCTGGATGGACAGGTTAAATGCGATTAATCAATGCTCTAGTGTCAGGTATCGCAACGTCGTTCCTACGAAAGTGTCTATAGTAAGCGTGGCCAGTAATAAATAACACCGCTTACCTTGAGCATGTCAAAGGATTCATAAATAGAATGATTCCCTCCGTTGATAGAAGTAAGACTTACCATGGTGGATTTCAGAAATATATTTTACTGGACTCGAACTTCGCGGGAATGTTGTAGTGCAGATATGTATGCGTGACGTGATTGTTTTCGTTTATCGATTTAGAGGTTTGTCGTGCGTTTAACTATTTTCGGTTCGGGATATGTTGGATTGGTAACCGGTGCCTGCTTCGCAGAGGCAGGTAATCATGTGTTATGCGTGGATGTCGACGACCGCAAAATAGAAATGCTTAAGCGTGGTGAGCCACCGATTTATGAACCTGGTCTTGAAGAGTTATTAAAGAAAGGCATCGCATCAGGTCGTTTGAATTTTACCACCAATGCTGAAGAAGGCGTGAAGCACGGATTGTTCCAGTTCATTGCAGTGGGCACACCACCCGATGAAGATGGTTCTGCCGATCTTAAATATGTGCTGACAGTTGCGGAGTCCGTCGGTAAGTATGCCGACGAATATCGCATTGTTGTCAACAAGTCCACCGTACCCGTCGGTACTGCAGATAAGGTTAAAGCGAAAATACGCGAGGTCTTGGCAGCCCGTGGTGCGCAACTTGAATTCGATGTGGTATCCAATCCAGAATTTTTGAAAGAAGGTGCGGCGCTCACCGACTTCACACGACCTGATCGTGTGGTGGTGGGCACGGATAATCCACGCACCGCTGAATTATTGAAGTTACTGTATGACCCGTTTACTCGTAATCATGAACGAATGATTGTGATGGATGTGCGCTCGTCTGAGTTAACCAAGTACGCAGCCAATGCATTACTGGCGACCAAGATCAGTTTCATGAATGAACTGGCGAACATTGCCGAACGGCTGGGTGCAGATATAGAAAAGGTGCGCAATGGCATTGGTTCTGATCCACGCATCGGCTATCACTTTATTTATCCGGGATGTGGTTATGGTGGTTCATGTTTTCCCAAAGATGTGCAGGCATTGGCGCGTACTGCACAAGACAATGGATATGAACCTGAAATTCTTAATGCGGTGGAACAAGTTAACTATCGGCAGAAAGAAGTGTTGTTCACCAAGATCAACAATTATTTCAAAGGGGATCTCAAAGGCAAAACCATTGCCTTGTGGGGATTGGCTTTTAAACCCAATACCGATGACATGCGTGAAGCGGCTAGTCGAACATTGATGGAATCGTTGTGGCAAGCAGGCGCAAAAGTCCGTGCTTATGATCCAGTAGCCACGCATGAAACACGACGCATTTATGGTGAGCGTCAAGACTTAACACTGGTCAAATCATCTGCGGAAGCGTTAAAGGGTGCAGACGCATTGGCCATCGCCACTGAATGGCGCGAATTTCGTAGTCCTGACTTTGAACAGATACGCTCTTCACTCAAGCATGCCGTGATTTTCGATGGACGTAATTTATATGATCCATTGTTGGTGAAACAGTTTGGCTTCAAGTATTTTGCAATTGGACGTGGAGATACACTGTAACTTTTACCGCAGTCTTCAGAGTGAATCACTAAACACGTTGAGTTGCGTAAAACAGCGATTGCAACTACGGTTAAATCTGGATAGGTTCGCTAAATCGATTGATTAATTCAACTGATGCAGTGTCGCATTTCATTTCGCGACGCTGCTTAAAATTAGATCTCAATAAATATTTGGGGAGTTCATCATGATGGATATTAACCATTCTTGTTCCCATCGTTCACCGCGAATTTTTGCTGCAATACTGATCACTTTGTCTGTAAGTGGCATGCCTATGTGGGCACATGCGAGTCCTGACCTTAAAAGATCTGGATTCGCTGTTACGGATTTGCACAAGAAGCGTATTGATGCAAACAACTTGAACGTTAAATTATTTGTACAACTTGATGAACCTTCTGTTGCAGAGTTGAATATCAGCAGCATGCAACAGTCAGGACAACTTGCTAGTTCCGAAGCACAAAAATCACAAGCACAACGTGTCACTGCACAACAAGCTGCCATTCGTGCGACGCTTGAATCGTATGGCGCGACGATTTTAACGTCTCATCGTGTCGGTGCGAATGGCTTGATCGTATCGGTACCGATATCACAGGCTGGCGCACTACGTAGCTTGACCGGTGTGCGATCAGTAGGTCGTGTGGTCAAATTCAAACCCGATAACATAGACAGCGTGCCGTGGATCGGCGCACCTGCCGTGTGGAACTCTTTTGGTGTCAAAGGCAAAGGCGTCAAGATCGGTATTATCGACACCGGCATCGATTACACCCACGCAAACTTTAATGGTTCAGGAAGCGTTGCTGATTTTAATGCCAATGATCCTAATGTTATTGAGCCCGGTTCCTTTCCTACCGCAAAGGTGGTTGGCGGTTATGATTTTGCCGGTGCAGATTATGATGGTGTGACTAATACAGTTGCAGTTCCTGATCCAGATCCAATCGATCATTCCGGACATGGTTCGCATGTTGCTGGAACCGCCGCGGGCGTTGGTGTACCTGGATCAATCGGTCCCGGCGTTGCGCCCGAAGCATCGTTGTATGCATTGAAAGTTTTTGGTGATGGCGGTGGTTCAACCGATTTGGTTTCCGAGGCCATTGAATGGGCAATGGACCCAAATGGTGATGGTGATATGAGTGATCATCTGGATGTGATCAACATGAGTTTAGGCGCTGCATTCGGCGATCCCAATGATCCTTCCGCTATCTCATCGGTCAACGCTGCTGCGTTGGGTATCATTGTTGTTGCATCAGCGGGTAATGACGGCGCGGTGCCTTATGTGACGGGCTCTCCCGCTATTGCCAGTGCTGCCATTTCTGTTGCAGCAAGTACACCGGGTGGACGTGTGTATGCAAAGGTACAAGTGACTGCACCTGCATCGGTGGCAGGAGTGTATGCATCGCTTGAAGGTGCAGGTCCAGTGCAGTTAGTGCAGACAGGGCCGATTTCAAGTTCATTGATAATTGCATCGCCACTTGATGCATGTAATCCATTGACCAATGCGGCTGATGTTGTAGGGCACATTGTGCTAGTCATTCGTGGCACATGTTCATTTGTAACCAAGTATCAACAAGCGCAGACAGCAGGCGCCAAAGCGATCGTTGTATATAACAATGGTACTTCAAGCGCCAATATGGATCCGATTGTTATGGGGCTTGATAATACCGTTACGATTCCGGGCGTTATGATTTCATTTAATAGTGGTGATTTACTGAGCCATACTTCTGGCGTTGCAATGACATTGAGTGTAGCTCCCGATCCTACTCAGGATGATCGTATTGCCAGTTTTTCATCGCAAGGACCTGGAAGCCCTGATTCCTCCTTCAAGCCGGATCTATCTGCACCGGGTGTCTCTATTGTATCGACAGGATTCGGTACCGGCACAGGTTCTGCTAATTTCTCGGGTACATCGATGTCTGCACCTCATGTCACGGGCGCAGCGGCGTTATTGCATCAACTGCATCCAAAACTTGATCCAGCTACGATTAAGGCGTTGTTGCAAAACTCAACCGTCAATGCAAATGCCTCATACGACACGAAGCTCTCACGTCAAGGCGTGGGTGTGATACGCGTTGATAAGGCCGCAGCGTTGAGCAGCTATGCAAGTCCGGGTGGCGTTTCGTTTGGTCGATTGAATCCAGTGTTGCCAATCATCAAAACACGCGAAGTCAATGTGGCCGGATTGACGAATCACTTTCGTACTTTTACTAGCAAGCTGGTAGAGAATCATTCTTTGCCTGGAATTAAGGTGAGTTGTCCTTCGTTTGTACCCGTGTTTGGCAAGCGTTCAACTGAAACGCACATCATGTTGAAGTTTGATCCACGTGTAACAGCCGACGCGAACATTGCTGATGATGGGTTTGCCAGTCAGACAGAAGTAGATGGTTGGTGTGTATTCAGTGATGGCAAGGATGAATTGCGTGTTGGTTATCTTGCGGTCGTCGATCCTGCATCAAATGTTTTTGTAACTTCATTGCCTGCACAACATAAAGTGATAGTACGAAACTTGGGTCCCGCAGTGGGTTGGGCCGAAGAATTCACATTGGCTAAATTGGGTGGAGAGCAACTGGATCGTGCAAGCAATGCCATTGCTGCAGTGGGATATCGTCGCGCTGATCCAAATTTATATGGAGCCAATGTGTTGGAGTTGGGTGTTGCAACTGAACGACCGTTTACAAATATCTCCAATCTTGTTTTTGATACGTTGGTTGATACTAACGATGATGGCACGCCAGATGTCGAAGTGATTGCAGCGGACATGTCGGTGCTTGACTCCACGGCTGATCCAGGCACCTATGTAACGGCGCAGTTCGATCTCAATACCGGTGATGCCTTTATTGACTGGCAGGTGCTCACGTGGGACTTCAACGACAATGTAGCAACTTTGCCCTTCACATTGTTAAGCGATGGTGGATTTTTGCCGGAGAAATTCAGCTACGAATTGCATGCCATTAACAACTTGGACAGCAGTGAAGATGTGCAGCATGGTAAGGTTGATTTATCAAAAGCAGTGACTCCCGATCTGAACAGTTTTGGCATTAGCAGTAAAGATAAGATAGAAGTGAAGATGCACGGTCGCGGCACTTCACTGTGGTTGTTTCCAAATAATCAAGCACGCCAACAAACCGGTCTGTCAAACAGCAAGTAACATTGTAATGTCTGATCAAGGCGGAGCAGAGATGCTCCGCTTTTTTTATTTACGTGTGGTGAACAACACGGTACGCTTAGGCTGGAGCAAATGGGAAGAGCAAATTATGTCGCAGCCAAGCAATCACTCTGAAGATGAAGTTATCATCATTGATGATCCATGGGCGAACAATGGATCACCTTCTTCAAATATCGCATTGTTCAACGTATCAACAGAAATTCCGCCACCTTCTTCATGGCTAAGTAGATCAAGATGGCCGGTATGGAGTGCGGCGATGATATTTACTATCTTGCTCCATACATTGATTTTTGGTTCGTTGTTATTGGGTTCGCCAGGCCGTAAATATAAACCGCCACCGTCAGAAGGCGCTTCAACCAGCACACAGAACAATGCACAAGGTGAGTTTGTATCTACCTTGGTCTTGATTAACGATCACAGCATTACTTCACCTGAAGTATCCGATGACTCTACTTATGTAGTCATGCAACAGAAAGATCAGAGTGCGGCAACGCCAGACTTTGCTGTACTGTCCAGTACTCCTCAACTTGAAATAGCTGGATCAGAAGACAGCACCACCGATACTAATACAGCAAGTATTGCTGCAGGCGATGGCGCAGGTCGAGCAATGTTGTTTGGCCGATATATGGGACAGATCAAAGCACGCATTGAACGCGCGTGGATTTATCCGACCCCTACATCAGTGACATCGTTCAAGTGCACAGCACAAATCAAACAATCCAAACAAGGTGCAGTACAAGAAGTCACCTTGATACGATGTGACGGTGATCCAGCATGGCAACTGTCATTAGCAGGAGCGATTCAATCTGCATCGCCGTTGTCAGCACCGCCTGATGAAAGTGTGTTTGCAAACGTGGTGACGCTTAGTTTTGATGTAGATGTTCCTCGTTAGTGCATGCTGCAGACAAGCTGAGTGGCTTACTGTAACGATCTTGTTTATGGAATAGATTTAATCAACACGTTGGTATGACGTGATCTAAATAACTCTAAATACACATTAGCC
This sequence comes from Steroidobacteraceae bacterium, assembly GCA_025927665.1. Lineage (GTDB taxonomy): Bacteria > Pseudomonadota > Gammaproteobacteria > Steroidobacterales > Steroidobacteraceae > CAILZL01. The sequence continues at coordinate 10,297 of JAICKZ010000039.1, forward strand.
CAAGCGCACGTTCACTTGGCATCTCGCAAAGTTTGGGACGACTCTCGGCAACTACTGCTAAAAAGGAGCCCAATAAAGCCAACCGTTGCCTTTCTGATAAATTCAGGCATTCTTCATCATATGTATTATTTTCTTCGACAGAATCTTTTCGAAACTTTGAACATCATCGATTTTATGCCGCCTCAATCCGAAGACACAGTCTCTCGCTGGATCACTGGTACAGAAATTCGACGTCCTGAAATACCTCTTATATGCACGCTTTTGCCAGAATACGGCGTCGAGTTCGCTGACTATTTTGATACCACTGTTCCAGTTATGTCTCGCCGGCTTATTGATCACTTGATAGAGCTCGGGGTCAATAATTTCGATCAATATCCCGTAATTTTTAAACGTCCAGATACAAGCGAGCAGTTCAGTGGCTATTCTGCTGTTAACTTTAAAGGGACTTACGATGCTGTCGACTTAACGCAGTCGAAGTACAGAATGCGATTTGACCGGCCCTACTGCAATGGCCCTATCGTACTGGATCCTTTAAAGGTCGGCGATTTGCCAATTTTTCGACTGGCAATGGGGCCCTCGTTTTTAGTCGTAGGAGACCGTATTGCTAAAGCCATTGAAGTACGAAAATATAAAGCTGTCTTGGTGCAGCCCGTTCATGAGTATTCGGGAAATTGATAATTCATCCTCCACGCAATCTGTGGCAATTTGAGCATGCTACCCACAAATACTCAGCTTTCTGAGTCACGGTCGAGGATCGCCAACGTGTCCCTTTGATCATAGACTGTGTGGTCAGGACAAGGTCAGTGGTTCGAACTAGATCATCGAAAGCAATGACTGATGTCTCGACTTCGATTCTTATCGTATGTCTTTGCCATTGATATCTGCGATTATGCAGTGATGAGCAATCATTATCATATGGTGTATGTCGATCAATGTCACAGCAGTGGGCAGTGGTCCTGCTATAAAATGTTCTATCAGTTTTGCTTTGTTGTCGGATAGTTATCGTAGCTAATTTATAACTTATCTCAAGTCTTTGCTATTCAGCCCGCAAATCTTTTAAGTTGCATAAATTGCGTTAAAGCTAACTTATACAAATATTCAAATGATCTGAATTGATGGGTTCTGATATTTCTAGATGGAAATTAAAATATATATCATTTAGCATTTGATGCGTTTATCTAAGACCTCAGGATAGAGTATGCGACGTCGTGACATTTCTAAAGCTCTTTTTGCATCTTCTGCTGGCTCTGTATTACTTTCACAAAATGTAGATGCACAAACGTGTAGTGCTCCATGTTATGTGCGTACACAAGCAGAAATGAATGCCGGCGTAACCCCCACTGATAGTTCATACCCACCCGGAAATATTCTCAGATATGGTACGAACACGGCTCCTGGCGCAACTGATATGACAGCTGCATTACAAGCGGCGTTGAATGTAGGTGGTGCGGTTTATATCCCAAATGGCACTTATTTAATCACAGCATCCTGTCAGATGAAGACCACTAGCCAGTTAATATATGGCGATGGTCAGTTATCTATTCTTATTACTAAGACTGATATTGAAACGCTGTATTCATCTACCAACGTGTTTGGTGTGGTTATTCGTGATATTAATTTTAATAATACTTTTACCGGAGGCTTTGGCGGGCCAACACATTTTCATGTTCATTTCGGTATTAATGCTTCTGGATGCACTGTACTGCGCTGTGGTTTTAATACATCATTGGCAGGCACTGTAATAAGCACAGCATTTCATGCGGGCTTGTGGTTCGAAGGCGCAAATCTTAATAGTAGTTTGGATTGCACCTATGGTATGGCACAAATCCTAATGGGCAGTACCGATTCAACCATTCGTGGCGGTTATGTTTATGCCTTCGCATTCCAGTACGCGATTAAGATTATTAGTTCTGGCGAGGTAGTTGTTAAGGGTATTCGTGGGATCTTGGGCGGCTCTGATAAAGGCTGCATTTGGATTACGGGCCCTGGCTATATAAATAAGATCATTGATAATTATTTTGGCGGATCACTTTCTACGATTAATATTGGGGAAGGGGTTAGAGCTGAAAATCAACAGATGTTGCAAATATGTAATAACACTTTTCATGAAGTAGACAAGATAGGTGTGCATTTAGTTAATCCTGCATCTGGCTGTGTTATTAGTGGTAATACATTCTGGGCTGGAGATCCAAAACAGAACGATCCAACATTCGCCACTCCTGGATATCAAGATATTTATGTAGAAAGCAGTGTTTTCGGTGCATCTGACGTTATCATCATGGATAACGTCTGTAATCGATTTAATGGCCCCGTAGAAGGTGGAATGTCTGGAATAGGTAAGTCTAATGCGATCGAGGTAAAGACCTTCCCAGGTGTGGCCAATAATATAATTCGTAATAATACAGTAAGCGGTGCTCGATACTATTCTCCATCAATTGTTGACGCTAATGGCACAAATAGTATTGGTGATAATGCAGGAGCGCCATTTACATATACATGGACACCAATTGATCTTTCTGGAGCTGGTTTGACATTTACAAGCGTGACTGCGAAATATATTAGAGATGCTGAGTCTATAACTTTATGGTGTGCGTTTACATTCCCTGCTACTACCAGTGGCGCTGGTGTTACTATTGGCGGACTGCCAGTTGCACCAGCGGCCGGAATGTCTGGGGCTGCTGGTTCGATTAATACAAACTCTGCTTCAGCTCAAAAGGTTAAATTTTCCCCGGGAAATACTTTCTTTTTCCTTACCGATATTGTTGATGCACAGCAAACTAATGCCACTTGCAGTGGCAAGTACTTCAACTTTGTTGCAAGATATTTATACTAGTGGACATACACAACTCAACCTTGATTCTTATCGTATGTTTTTGCCTTATATCCGTGCTTATGTGGTGATGTGAAGCTAGATTGATGAAGTTTAAGAAGGCTAATGCATTGAAAGATGACAGTGCCTCCGACAAGTTCAGAGCGAACAGAACAGCAAACATCGCAATACTATCCACGCTGCGCTTTCAATGACGCAGGATGAACACCTTGATCTCGTTGACACTCCTGTCGATGCATTCGCGATGATAAGCCAGGACGTCAAGCAATCACTGCCCTCGATGCTCAAACACCTGAGTATTGATGCAGATCAAGGCTAGAGAAAATAAAACACTTTCATCAATACGATGTGTATTGCGCCGGATCGCCGGATAACATCATCGCGTTTGCGAAACGATTCAAACGCTCATGGAAAAGGAATGCAAGTTGCGAAACGAATGTAAAGCAACATTTACCGCGTTTCAATATCAGGACAAGCGCGTACGCGAATCATATCCGTGTGATATACATAAGTTCTGCCAGAAAAGCTGAACGCGATGCGATAACCTTTGGTTGCTTTCTGTTCAACGATTTCACCTTCGATCGCGCACGCCATGGATGTATTGGGCCATTCGGTATTCACGAAGCTCAAGGTGTGAATTAATGTAGGTTGAGTGTGCAATTTTTCTGCAAGATCGGCTCGAGCTTTGGCAATCATGTCATCAAGATTTTTAAGTGGTAGTCCCACACTGCGAGGATTGCGTAATGGAATATTCCGATCACATATCACCGCATACTTGTCAGTCGCATGAACGTGATGTATGCCAACATTGGTTGCAATGATCACGATGTAACCGGTTGTGACGACTTGTGCGGCCATTTTACCCGGCCTTCTACAACCCAGACTGCTATCAGGCCATGTATGGAGCGTTGTTGATATGACCTTGAATGTGCTCGCGTCCAAATTAAGTTGTTTCGACAATTGAGCTTTGGCTATGTTAATTGCGTCTTGCTTGCGATTGTCAGATGCATTTTTTGCTTCTATAAAGTCATCGTTTTTCGATGCAGTTTCCGAGCTATAGGTAATACTAGGCAGCGATAGCAGCCCGATGAACCCAATGATCGGTAATAATCGCAAAGCGATTGAAACAGTTTTTGTATACATCATTTTGTATGAGTAATCACAATAGAGTATTCTTGTGGAATGTGTAGCGCACCGATTCCGTGATGATATAGCCTACCGCAAAGTTTAAATTTATAACAACATTCCGGAGTCTTTGAGAATGATGCCAATTATCTCCATCGTAGCGTGCTTACTTATTCTTATCATACTTATCGCGCGCTTCCACATCAATCCATTCGTTGCATTCTTAATCGCTTCTATTGTTGGCGCATTGATGTTGGGCATTCCGCCGCAAAAAATTCCTGGCACTTTGGAAAAAGGTGTGGGCGATTTGCTCGGTCAACTCGCAGCCATTCTGTGTTTGAGCGCGATGTTTGGCAAGATGATTGCCGATTCCGGTGCC
>JAICKZ010000009.1 GCA_025927665.1 Steroidobacteraceae bacterium
GGCAATCAGGGGTGAGCAATTCAAAAGCATCCGTCAAATTTTCCGGAGGAGTTCTTCATGACAAGCGGCGCTGATGTACTCAGCTTAATCAAAGAAAAGGAACTGAGATATGTGGATCTACGATTCACAGATACACGTGGTAAGGAACAGCACGTAACCGTTCCTGCCAGCCAGGTCGATGCGAAATTTTTCGTCGACGGCAAAATGTTCGATGGATCATCCATTGCGGGTTGGAAAGGTATTAATGAATCGGACATGATTCTGATGCCGGATGCCAGCACTGCAATCGCTGATCCATTCTTCGATGATCCAACCCTGATTCTTCGTTGCGATGTGCTCGAACCTGCCACCATGCAAGGTTATGAACGCGATCCGCGTTCTATTGCCAAACGTGCTCAAGCTTATTTGAAATCAACAGGCATTGCGGATGGCGCATTGTTCGGCCCTGAAAATGAATTTTTCATTTTCGACAGCGTACGTTGGAACAGCGAAATGCGTGGTTGCAGCTACGAAATCGATTCTGGACAAGGTGCTTGGAACTCCAACACTGCGTTTCCTGAAGGTAACATGGGTCATCGTCCTGGTATTAAGGGTGGTTACTTCCCAGTACCACCAGTAGATGCTTATCAAAATATCCGTGGCGCAATGTGTAACATGCTCGAAGAAATGGGCATGGTCGTTGAAGTACATCACCACGAAGTTGCCACCGGCGGTCAATGCGAAATTGGTGTCGGTGCAGGCGGCTTGGTTCGCAAAGCTGACGAAGTACAAATGCTCAAGTATGTGGTGCACAACGTTGCTCACTTGCATGGTAAGACGGCGACTTTCATGCCTAAACCATTGGTCGGTGACAACGGTTCTGGTATGCATGTGCATCAATCATTGCAGAAAGAAGGCGTGGCGTTATTTGCTGGTGACAAGTACGGCGGACTCTCCGAAACCGCGTTGTACTATATCGGCGGCATCATCAAACATGCCAAGGCCATCAACGCCTTTACTAATGCAGGTACTAACAGCTACAAGCGTTTGGTTCCTGGCTTTGAAGCCCCAGTGATGTTGGCCTACTCAGCACGTAATCGTTCTGCTTCAATTCGTATTCCATGGGTTGCGAATCCGAAAGCACGTCGTATTGAAGTGCGCTTCCCTGACTCCTCGGCCAATCCTTACTTTGCCTTTACCGCAATGATGATGGCCGGTTTGGATGGCATTCAGAACAAGATTCATCCCGGCGATCCTGCGGATAAAGACTTGTATGACTTGGAACCAGAAGAAGCTAAGCACATTCCACAAGTATGTCATTCACTCGATATGGCGTTGGAACATCTTGATAAAGATCGTGAGTTCCTGACTCGTGGTGGCGTGTTCACCAATGATGTCATCGATGCCTACATTGGCTTGAAGATGCAGGAAGTGACCCAGTTCCGTATGGCAACTCATCCAATTGAAATGGAGTTGTACTACAGCTGTTGATGTTTGAAGCTGGACTGCATCCTCCGGTGCAGTCCAGTTGTTACTTTGATGATGAGAATACCGATGCGTATTAGGGATTGTTCTTTGCTGATCAATGCGGAGAATCCCATTTGATTCATTCAAGCGATCTGGCTTTCAAGCTGGCAGTAAATGTTCAAGGACGTTTTTCATGTTAGCAACACCGGTACCACGACAGTTCATGACTGACCTGGCGCGCATACTTGATCACCTCAATACCAGCATCTTGCTGGTGGATCGCAATCAAACCGTGCATTACCTGAATGTTGCCGCAGAAACCCTCTTGGGGTTAAGTCGCAATCAGATAATGGGACGATCAATGGGAGAATTGTTGCGTAATTCTGCGGAACTATCGGACATTGTGAATCGTGCGTTTGATACTTGGCAGCCTTATGCACGTCGTGAACTGAGCGTGCGACCCGTAAATGGCAGCGAAGAATTGATCATCGATTTTTCCGTATCGCCCTTTGACGATGCAGAAAGTGGTACCACAGTGTTGCTGGAAATCAGCGATGCCACACAGCATCAACGTATTTCGCGCGAAACCGCGTTGCTTAATCAAGTTGGCGGCAGTCGCTTGATGATTCGTCAGTTGGCGCATGAAATCAAAAATCCGTTGGGAGGTTTGCGTGGGGCCGCGCAATTACTTGAACGCCAATTAAGTGATGCGAGCATGCGTGAATATACTTCCATCATCATCAGCGAAGCGGATCGTCTCAAGGTGCTAGTGGATTCGCTGTTAGGGCCTGGTCACACGCCACATAAAGAAATGATCAATGTCCATGAGTTGCTGCAACATGTGCGCCAACTGTTAGTGGCCGATGCACCAGAAGGAATCAGCGTCGATCGTGATTACGATCCAAGCCTACCATCGATGCGATTAGATAAAAATCAATTAATTCAAGCCATGTTGAATCTCGGTCGCAATGCGATGCAAGCGATGCAAGCGCCGGGTAAATTGATTCTACGAACGCGTGCGCTTACGGGTGTCAGTATTGGCACACGACGACATCGATTGGTTGCCAGCGTTCAATTTGAAGATAACGGACCTGGCGTACCGGAACATCTACAAGACACTTTGTTTTATCCCTTTGTTACCGGTCGTGCAGAAGGCACCGGACTTGGCTTGGCAATTGCGCAGGATTTGGTAAGTCGTCACGGTGGGTTGATCGAATTTGAAAGCCGCCCTGGCCGAACCGTATTTACTTTATTACTTCCATTCAACACAGATGATACAAATGTCAAAACCGCTTAATGTTTGGTTGGTCGATGACGACGCGTCAATTCGTTGGGTGCTTGAACGTGCACTTAAGCAAGGTGGCATGGTACCCACCGCATTTGAACAAGCAGATGCGGCACTTTCAGCACTGCGACGCGGTCGGCCCGATGTGTTGATGACTGATATTCGCATGCCGGGCCGTAGTGGTTTGGAACTACTATCGATGATTCGTGATTCGCAACCCGAGTTGCCAGTGATTGTAATGACTGCACATTCTGACTTAGACAGTGCAGTCTCTGCTTATCAAGGTGGTGCATTTGAATATCTACCAAAACCATTTGATATTGATCAAGCCGTTGACTTAGTGCGCCGTGCAGCGAATCAAAAACAAATTGTTGATGAACCCGCCGTTGAAGTCCGCCAGATACCTGAAATGCTGGGACAGGCACCGGCGATGCAAGAAGTGTTTCGTGCCATCGGGCGTTTGTCGCGATCCAGTATGACCGTGTTGATCAATGGTGAATCGGGCACCGGCAAAGAATTGGTTGCACGTGCATTGCACCGTCACAGTCCACGCGCTGCCAATGCATTCATCGCATTGAATACATCGGCGTTCACTGCCGATCTACTCGAGTCAGAATTGTTCGGCCATGAGAAAGGTTCATTCACCGGCGCTGACAATCAGCGTCGCGGTCGTTTTGAACAAGCGAATAACGGTACTTTATTTCTTGACGAAATTGGCGACATGTCGCCACAACTGCAAACACGTTTATTGCGTGTGTTGGCAGAAGGTGAATTTTATCGGGTAGGCGGTCAAGTCCCGGTACGTGTGGACGTACGGGTGATTGCCGCTACTCATCAAGATCTTTCTGAACGCGTTAAAAACGGTTTATTTCGTGAAGATTTATTACATCGCTTGAATGTGATCCGTATTGAAGTCCCACCACTGCGTGCGCGTCGCGATGACATCCCTGAATTGTTGCATTCGTACTTGAGTGCCGCGGCAACTGAACTCGGCGTCGAATCAAAAGTGTTGACCAAAGAAGCCGAAATCGCGTTGGTCAGTTACGATTGGCCGGGCAACGTACGTCAATTGGTAAATGCATGTCGTCGCTTGACGGTCACTGCACCGGGTCGTGAAATCAAAGTAGCGGATATTCCACTTGATCTCGGCGGTTCAGTCAACGCAGCGACCTTGCAGGAAGAATGGGCGCGACAGTTAACCGCATGGGCTGACAAGCGTTTGGCGATCGGTGGTGATCCGTTATTGAATGACGCAATGCCCGAATTTGAACGCACCTTGATTCGCGTTGCGCTACGCAAAACTGAAGGTGGTCGCCAAGAAGCGGCCAAGCTTCTCGGTTGGGGCCGAAATACTTTGACGCGTAAGTTGAAAGAATTGGGCATGGATGATGAGTGCTAATTGAGGAAAATATTAATGAATATCACAGACGCGCTGTTGCAGCAAAGAAACGCAAAGGTTTGACCTTTGCTGAGTTAGAAAAGGTACTCGGCCGAGATGAAGTTTGATCGCAGCATTATTTTACCGCCAAGCCAGTGCCTCCCAAGAAGAAGCCGACAAACTTGCAGCGACTTTGGATCTCACTTCTGAAGTAGCTTCAGCATTGATGGAGTATCCCATCAAAGGCTTGGGGCCCGTGGTGCCAACTGATCCGCTTATCTACCGCTGGTATGAAATCATGCAAGTATTTGGCATGCCACTGAAAGCGATCATCACGAAAAATTTGGTGATGGCATCATGCATGAGTGCCATTGATTTCACCATGGATGTAGAAAAAGAAATTGACCCGAAAGGTGATCGCGTCAAAGTAATTTTATCGGGAAAGTTTCTGCCTTATAAGAAGTGGTAGATCTGTTCAAATTCATCGCGCAATTTAATTCCGCTTCTTGATACCAAGATTTGCTGCTGAGTCGTGGATACAAGGCTTACAAGTTTTGTGATGCTTTAAATCTTCAAGATGAAGTACATTAAAACTAATCTGGGTCAGATGGCATGAAATGCGTGGCGCAAGCTTTCGCTTCAACTGCGATTAATCATCGCATTGTATTCATGGCTCGCATCGATGTTGATATGACATGCTACTTTCATGCATCGCGAAGTATACATACGAGATCCAAGGTAAACCTACTGATAAATTTGAACGAATGGTCGATCCATCGATACCACAACCGCGAATGTTCACTGCCAATCTGTCCACCAAATATAAAGCTAGCACTAAACTCCAACTCATGTTCTTTTAGTGCTGATAGACTTCACGTAACGCATCACCAATCAAACGCGGTGATGCTCAAATTCTCGAAGTCTGATGTTGTGTAATCATCAGCCCGTTTGTTTATATAGTTCTACATACTGCAAAGCTTGCTGTTCCCAAGAAAAATTCATTGCCATACCGTTACGTATTATGCTTTGCCAAGCAATGTTGTCCTTGAACAAGTCTAGTGCGGTGTTCACCGCCCAAAGCACCGCAGGCACATCATAATGATCAAATACAATTCCAGTACCCGATTGTCCATTCCATAACTGTACCGAATCAGCCAAGCCGCCTGTTTTACGGACAATCGGCACCGTGCCATATTTCAAGCTGTACATCTGATTCAAACCACAAGGTTCATACAATGAAGGCATCAGAAACATATCCGCGCCTGCTTCTATCAAGTGCGCTAATGCTTCATCGTAACCATTTTCAAAATACACTCGATCTGGAAACTGATTGGCCAATGCTGTAAAGAAACTAACATACTGCGTTTCGCCAGTCCCTAACACACACAATGCAAAATCGCGTGTGCTCAGTAATTGCGGCAAGCTATCAATCAACAAGTCGATGCCTTTTTGCATCGCAAGTCGGGATATTATGCCGATCACCGGTGTCTCCATGTCTACATGAAGCTCACTACGCGTAAGTAATGCTTGCTTACAGTGTCGTTTGCCTTGTAATGATTTAATACTGTAATGCACTGGCAAAGTATCATCAGTTTCAGGATTCCAACTGTCGTAATCCACCCCGTTTAAAATTCCAACGACGCCTCGCGCACGTTGGCGCAAGGAAACGTCCATGCCATGGCCACCTCCAGGTGTACAAATTTCCTTTGCATAGGTGGGGCTGACCGTGCTTACGCTATGCGCATGACGAATGCCTTCGCGCATCCAGTTGATGTGACCACTTGCGAGATCGGGTGAATACATGTGCGTAACAATATCACCAATACCGATATCGCCCAGCGTGTGAACACCAAACTGCCCTTGATATCCAATATTGTGAATGCTCAGTACTGAACGCGTGCTTTGGAACAAGCGATCCCAACCATAGCTCGTCTTGATCATTAGTGGCAACAATGCCGTGTGCCAGTCATTGCAATGAATGATCTCCGGAGAAAACTGCATGCGTTGACATGCTTCCAAAGCGGCACGCTGTAGCAAGATGAAACGTCGATGCTCATCTGCATCATAGGTATACAAAAAAGGTCGCGAATACAGTTCCGGACAGTCAATCAAAAATATTTGCAGTGTGGAATCTGGCAAGGTGGTACTGAACACTGAAAATTCATAGGTAAATTGACCTAGTGTCAATGTCACATGTTGAGCTGTTTCAACCGCCGCAATTTCATAATGCTTGTTTGTCATGACAGAATAAAGTGGCATGAAGACTCGCACTTCATGCCCTAATGCATGCAAGGCACGTGGCAATGCCGCAGCGACATCAGCCAATCCGCCTGTCTTGGCAAAGGGTGTTACTTCCGAAGCGACAAATGCTATTTTCATAATTTTTTAAGTTTAGCAAACCCATCGCATAAATCCGGTGGTTTTTGGATTCGATTCAAGCCATGCTTGCATCATGAATCATACCGACCCTCTTGAAGCATCAATGGTAACGCCCATGCTGAATGCGGCTGATTATGCGCGCATTGAGCAGGCCATTGTTTTTCTGCACACGACATTTCGTGAACAACCTTCATTGGAAACGATCGCTGCACAAGTGGATTTAAGTCCTGCCCATTTTAATCGGCTGTTCAGTCGTTGGGCGGGCATTACACCCAAGCAATTTGTGCAGCGATTGACTTTGGATGCAGCCAAGCAACCTTTGGCCGATGCACATTCAGTGATGCGTGCCGCGTTAGATGCGGGATTATCCGGCCCCGGACGCTTGCACGATTTGTTTATCAATCTTGAAGCTATTACACCGGGTGAGTTCAAGTCGCAAGGCGAGGGGTTAAGCTTTCGTTACGGCGTTGCTGACTCGCCGTTTGGCTTATGTTCCTTGGTATGGAATGAACGCGGTCTAATGCAATTGGATTTCGTGGATTGCATCAGTAGCGAACAACGTTTACAAATACTCAAGCAACAATGGCCAGCAGCAGCGTGGGTACATGACGAGCTGGGTGCACAACACTATATGCGTGATGTATGGCAATGGTATCAACAGCCATCGCAATCGTTGCGTGTGTACTTACGTGGCACCAATTTTCAGTTACAAGTATGGCGTGCCTTGCTTAAGCTCGGCCATACAGGCTTTACACACTACGGTGAATTAGCAGCGCAATTGGAAAAGCCCAGTGCCGCACGTGCCATCGGTAATGCCGTAGGCGCCAACCCCATTCCATGGCTGATTCCTTGTCATCGTGTGTTGCGTGCTAACGGTGGACTAGGTGGTTACAGCGGCGGCCTACATCGCAAGCAAGTGATATTGTCATGGGAATATGCGCGGTGTGCCATAGACGAGTAGATTGCGTGGTTGTGCCCAGTATTGTATATCTTGATCTAAGCTATGAACGCAGCCATCCCAACTACATGAGGTATGCACTGAATAGCAAGTATGGCAACTTGCACAACATCCGTTACTATAAGCGCTAAATATTCTAACGCTTCTCCATAAAATTCTTGTGACCCAAACCGACAAACCCAACTGGATTGACGCCTGGCTTGAAACCCAACAGAGTTGGTTGGAGAAATGGCAAGCCACTGCGATTGAACAACGTGTCGATGCCATGCGAGTAGGAATGGAAATTTTACGACAACATTGCAGTCCTGCATCCATGTCAGTCGAAGCGATGAGTGTGGTGCAGAGTTTTCAATCTCTATTGCAATCGTGCATGGCGCAAGTCAATACCGGTGACGATCAATCATTGTTAACGGCATCGAATAGATGGCAGCAAGTGTTTGGCACATTTCCACTCGGTCAGATGCGCGAACAACAACTGATGTGGCAGGAATATCTTAATGCTTACAACGATTATCAATTGCGGCTGAGTGCTTTGCTGCAGTCGTTTGCACAAGTGTTTGTACGGTCGTTGCAAATGGTACCGGATGACGTTGCAAAGCGTGCAGCAGTTGGAAAACCAATAACTGACGTAAATGAGTTATATGCAGTGTGGATTGAATGTGGTGAACGAGCATTTGCCAACATCGCAAAACAAGCATCTTTTGTAAAAACACAATCGGATAGCACCAATGCCCATAGTCGTTTGAAAATTGCTGAACACGTGCTGCTAGAGCATTGGCTTAAATCGAATGACCTACCGACGCGATCTGAATTGAACTCCGTACATCTAAAGATGCGTAGTATGAGTGCGCGCATCGCAAAACTTGAACACCAACTGGTTAAACAAAACACAGTAATGAAGGCCAAGCGCAGCAAAAAGAAAGTTTAGTCATGTCTGAATTCAAACTTGATCCAGAACAAATTCGCGAAGTTGCTGATATGCAGCAACTCAATAGTGCGTTGCTAAAACAAATTGGTGAGATCAAAGACGTAGAAATCGGCACTGCGCCTAAGGATGTAGTGTATGAAGAAGATAAATTGAAGTTGTATCGTTATCGCTCTAGTGAGAAGAATATCTCCGTTCATCCTGAGCCTTTTCAGAATAACAATCCAGCAGTGCTCATTTGCTATGCATTGGTGAATCGTCCGACCATGCTTGATTTGCAACCAGATCGTTCCATGATTCGCGGCCTGCTTGATCAAGGCATGGATGTGTTTTTAATTGATTGGGGTTATCCCGATGGCGCGGATCGCTTTTTGGACTTGGATGACTACATCAATCGCTACATGTTCAACTGTGTTAAAAAAGTACGCGAAGTACGCAATGAATCACAAGTCAATCTGCTTGGCGTTTGCCAGGGTGGCACATTAAGTCTGTGTTTCACGGCATTGTATCCGCAGCTGGTAAAAAATCTCATCACCATGGTAGCACCGGTAGATTTTCAAACTCCAGATGATCTGTTGTCCTGCTGGTTAAAAGATCTCGATGTTGCTTCACTCGTAACAGCATCTGGGAACGTGTCAGGTGAATTTCTGAATGCCGCTTTTGTGACGATGATGCCGTTTCGCTTGTTGTCACAGAAATATATGTCGTTGCTGGATATTGCGCACGATAAATCCAAACTTGAAAATTTTATGCGTATGGAAAAATGGATCTTTGATAGCCCAGAGCAACCAGGTGCCTTATTTAAACAATTTGTCAGTTGCATGTATCAACAAAATCAACTGGTCAAAGGTTCTTTAATTATTGCTGATAAAGCCGTCAAGTTGGGCAACATCAAGCAACCTGTTTTCAACCTCTATGCAACAGAGGATCACTTAGTGCCACCGGCATCATCGAAATGTCTGCAAAAATATATCAGCTCAAAAGACTATCGCGAGCTTGCATTTAACGGCGGTCATATTGGAATTTATGTTAGCAATAAGGCAAAGCAAGTGCCGATTGAAATTGCACAATGGTTGAAAGAAAGAGCTTGACCTTAATGCCGTAAAAATGTCATTGAATCGATTATCAAAGATCTGAAAGTCGATGAATGCTTCACAATCTTCTAAAACAACTTTTTACTGATGAAACGCCGGACTCAACTCGTGGACTGCCTTAATCATTGCACCGGCATGTTCTGGATTTATCGTCGGATGAATGCCATGGCCAAGATTAAACACATGACCATTTCCATAGCCATAACTTGCGAGGACTTTTGCAACTTGCTCTCGAATCTTCTCTGGCGACGCATATAGAACACAAGGATCGAGATTACCTTGCAACGCCTTGCTGTCACTCACCATACGACGTGCCTCTGACAAATCAGTTGTCCAATCCACACCAATCGCATCACAATTAACTTTTGCGATCTCAGCAATTAATGGACCTGCACCTTTAGTGAAAACAATGCGCGGCACAATACGGCCATCGGCTTCGCGTTGTAATCCATCAACTATGCGTGACATGTAGTGCAGTGAAAACTCGCGATAATTTGCAGGTGAGAGTACGTTGCCCCAGGTATCAAAAATCATGATCGCTTGCGCGCCTGCTGCAATTTGCGAGTTGAGATAGTTGATTGTGATGTCAGTCAGTGTGCTCAGCAATGTATGCAATGATTTTGGATCGTCGTACATCATGCCTTTGATGCGCGCGAAGTCGCGGCTGCTGCCACCTTCCACGCAATAGGTCCCTACTGTCCACGGGCTACCGGCAAAGCCAATGAGCGGTACGCGACCATTCAATTCCTTGCGAATGAGTGAAACCGCATCCATGACATAGCGCAATTCTTGATTGGGGTCAGGCTTTGCTAAACTCACCACATCTGTTGCACAACGAATGGGTCGTTCAATGAGCGGACCTTCGCCTGTTTCAAACTTAAGCCCCAATCCCATTGCATGGGGAATGGTCAAAATGTCAGAAAACAAAATCGCTGCATCGAGTGGATAACGTTCAAGTGGTTGCAGTGTGACTTCGCATGCCAGGTCAGGAGTTTGGCACAGTGTTAAAAAGTCACCGGCTTTCGCACGCGTGGCACGATATTCCGGTAGATAACGTCCGGCCTGACGCATCATCCATACAGGAGTGTAGGGAGTTGGTTGACGCAGCAGCGCACGTAAAAACACATCATTTTTTAATGAGTCATTCATGCGTTAAATACTTGTGCAATTGTCGCTTGGATGGCTTCAGCAGCCGCGCACGGATCAGCCGCATCGCGAATTGGACGGCCAACCACAATATAGTTTGCGCCGTTTTTGAAAGCTTGATCAACACTGACAACACGCTTCTGATCATCGCTTGGACGATTTTCAACTGGGCGAATGCCAGGTATAACGATGAGCAACTTATTGTCGATGTACTGACGCAATGCGATGGCTTCAAGGCCGGATGAAACCACGCCGTCGCAACCCGCTTCTAGCGCACGACGCGCGCGTGATAACACCAGTTTTTCCACGTCACATTCAAATCCAAGATCATCCAGATCGCCGCGATCAAGGCTGGTCAGTACCGTAACCGCCAACACTTTTACATCTTGTTTTGCGGCGGCTGCAGCTTCCATGATGGATTGATTACCATGAACGGTGGTGAAAGTTACACCACGATTGTTTAAGCGCTTGATCGCAGAAGCGACTGTAGCGGGCACATCAAAAAATTTGAGATCACAGAATATTTTCTTGTTTTGTTTGGCGAGCCAGTCGATCAATTCAAAGTAACCGCCGGCCATGAATAATTCCAAGCCAATCTTGTAAAATTCAACTGAATCACCCAGCTTGATAACCAAATCACGTGCTTGAGTAGTGTCGGCAACGTCTAAGGCAAAAATGAGACGGTCACGATTCGATATCGATTGTGTTACTGACGAGTTCATAGAGGAATGGCACCGCATAATTTATTTTCGCATAGTAACCGACGTGAACTATAGAACCTATCTCAAATTGCAATGAACACAACAAACGAAGCAAGCTCTAGCTGCGTTTGGCCGGATCAAATACCCGTTCATGTTCCAGCACCGCATAACGATCGGTCATGCCTGCGATATAGTCGGCCACAATACGGGCTCGTCCGGCTGAACCGGTTTCTGCATATAACTTGGCTGCGCTATGCTGATATTCAGGTGGCATTAATTCTGGCGTTTGCATAAAAGACTCAAATAACGCGGTGACTACGTGCTGCGCTTTAGTGGTCATGCGCAATACGCGGTAATGTTTGTAGACGTGATCGCGCAGAAATTGCTTGAGGGCCAAATGTTGTTCGAACATGTCAACGCTCATACCAATCAAGGCACGACCATGTGTTCGTACTGCATCGATGTCTTTGGGTGCTGCTGCACTTATTGCGTCGCCGCTTGTGCTAATAACATCAGTGACAACATGATCGATCATGTGTCGTACCACTTCACTAATCAGTCGTTTGCCAGTTAGATTTGAATATTCGTTTATTACGAATTGATATTGTTGAGAAACAGCCGCGCATTGCAAAGCGACTTCCAGCGTAATCAATCCTGCGCGTATGCCATCGTCCAGATCATGATTATTATAGGCAATGGCGTCGGCAAGATCGGCTACTTGCGCCTCCAGAGAAGGTTGATGCCGCGCGATGAATCGTTCGCCTAACTCACCCAATTGTTTGGCATTGTTCAATGAACAATGTTTAAGAATACCTTCACGAGTTTCGAAGGTGAGGTTGAGTCCATTAAAACTTGCGTAGCGTTCCTCAAGTTCATCAACAATACGCAGTGATTGCAAGTTGTGTTCGAAACCACCGTATTCACGCATGCATCCATTCAATGCGTCTTGACCCGCATGACCGAAGGGCGTGTGACCCAAGTCGTGCGCCAAACAAATCGCTTCCGCCAAAGGTTCATTAAGATTGAGCGCGCAAGCAATGGTGCGTGCGATCTGTGCAACTTCTAATGAATGAGTAAGACGCGTACGATACAAATCACCTTCCTGATTTACAAACACTTGAGTTTTATAAACAAGTCGTCGGAAGGCAGTTGAATGAATAATACGATCCCGATCGCGTTGATACTCACTGCGATGTTTCGGCACCGGTTCAATGACGCGCCGACCATGACTCGTGACGTCATGTGCAGCATATGCAGCGAGGGTTGTACGTGGCGTACTCATCTTGGTGTTTCAAAACCTTTAAGCAAAGTCGCTTGTAGTACCTCAGCTGGATAATCTGAGGTCATTACGGCTTCACCAATTTTTTTCAACAACACCAAACGCAATTGCCCGCTCAAAACTTTTTTGTCCATGCTCATCAATTCCAACGCTTTGTCCGCACCGATGTAAGGTGCCCGAATGGGTAGCCCGCTGGATTCAATTAGTTTTATAGCGCGTTGATAATCAGAATTGGATAGCCAACCTAGACGTTGCGACATATCAGCCGCCATTACCATGCCTGCAGCGACCGCTTCACCGTGTAACCATTCGCCATAGCCGAGCGCGTTTTCAATCGCGTGACCGAATGTATGGCCGAGATTCAGGATTGCGCGAATACCTTGTTCTCGTTCATCAATACTGACCACTTCAGCCTTGATTTCGCAACTGCGCTTAATCGCATAAGTAAGTGTCAAACTATCGCGAGCAAGAATTTTTTGTGCGTTGACTTCGAGCCATTCAAAAAAGCTGCATCGTAAATCAGCCCGTACTTGATGATCTCTGCAAGTCCAGCACGAAGCTCGCGCACTGGGAGTGTATTGAGCACCGATATGTCAGCGATCACTGCACGAGGCTGGTGAAATGCGCCGATGAGATTTTTTCCACCCGGATGATTGACTGCAGTTTTTCCACCGACAGAAGAGTCAACTTGTGCGAGCAATGTCGTCGGAATTTGAATGTAATCAATACCACGTTGATAGCATGCCGCTGCAAATCCAGCCATATCACCTACGACACCACCTCCTAATGCAATAACTGCAGCATCACGGTTCATACGTGCGTTGACCAATGCATCCAAAATTGTCGATAAAGTTTGTAGTGATTTGGTGTGTTCACCATCGGACAAAATAACTTCTATAACTCGTTTATCGGGTAATGATTGCTTTAGACCGGATAGGTACAGCGACGCGATAGTCGTATTGGTGACTATCAATAAATCACGTGCTCGAACGTGAGCTGCAAGCAATGAAGCATCTTTCAGTAAGTTGTCACCAATCAGAATGGGATAGCCGTGATCTACATGATTGTCAACAAGCTGAATGGAAACAGTAATAGGTGAAGTCATGACCAATATTAGTGGACTGAATGCTCATCAGTTTTGAGCAATTCAAGTTTACTATGGGTTGTCATTCCCAACCCATGAATAATATCGACGACCACTGCATGGACACGCCGATGATCGGTACTCACCGTTAGGGTGGCGATTGACTCGTACAATGGAGCTCTGATGGTTAATAAATCCCGAAGCCGCTGTTCCGGATTAGTTGTATGTAACAACGGGCGATGGCGAGTTTGCTTAGTGCGTTCCAACTGTTGTTCAACCGATGTTTGCAAGTAGACAACCTGGCCGCGATTTTTTAGATGCTCTCGATTAGTATGCGACAAAATTGCACCACCGCCAGTCGCGAGAATAATTCCATTTAGCAACGTCAAATTGCCAATTACCTCAACTTCGCGCTCGCGAAATTTGTCCTCGCCCTCTTTTTCGAAAATGAAGGAAATATCGACACCCGTAATTCTTTCGATTTCAGCATCGCTGTCATACAACTGCATTTCCAATATGCGCGACAAATGCTTGCCTACGGCCGTTTTTCCCGAGCCCATTGGGCCAATAAGGAAGATGTTTGAAACGGATGCAGGTTTATGATTCATAAAAACGGCCGCTTGAAGCGGCCGTCATTGTCACAGTCTATAGCTATAACTGCAAGCTAGCAGCAGCCATGTTCCCGATGTTTAATAAATATTTGCGCCTTCACGAAGAATTTTGGGAGTCACGAAAATTAGCAGCTCATCTTTATTGTTAGTCTTGACCGTATTCTTAAATAAATTACCCAACACCGGAATGTCACCCAATAAAGGTACTTTGGTAATGGTATTTCTCTTTTCAGTTTCCTGAATTCCTCCCAATACTACCGTCTGACCATCATTAACCAAAACTTGCGTAATTATATTACGAGTATCGATAGTGGGTACAGATCCTCCACCAGGAAGATTGATAATTTGTCCAACACTATCTTTGTTTACAGCCAATTCCAGAATGATTCGATCATCAGGGGTAATTTGAGGCGTAACTTTTAAAGACAATACTGCTTTTTTGAAAGCAATAGTAGTAGCACCACTAGCACCACCTGCACTTTGTTGATAAGGAATTTCTACACCTTGCTCAATAGTGGCCTCTTTCTGATTTGCGGTTATCACCTTAGGAGCCGATACCACTTCGCCACGACCTTCAGCTTGTGCAGCAGAGAGCTCTAAATCAACTATATAACTCTTATCCAATAAAGTGAGCGCGATCTGACCACCTGGATCCACAGTAGGCAAATTGAACATATATCGACTGTTAGGATCTCCTAGCGCAGCGCCAGCAGCGCTTGTGCCATTTCCTCCGGGCGCAATAATTCTGTTGTCACCTGCGACCACATAGGGTCCGCCACCTATCGTTCCTAATCCTGAACCGCTGTAACCAAATGCCTTATTAACACCAAACTTTGCGCCCAGTTCTCGCTTGAAGTCGTCATTGACAATAACGATACGTGCTTCAATTAATACTTGGCGAACAGGAATATCAAGCGTTGAAACCAAGCGACGAATATCTGAGAGGCGTCCAGGAGTATCTTGAAGCAATAATGTATTAGTACGTTGATCAACGGTGACACTTCCCCGCTCAGACATCAACGAATTAGATTTACCTTTGATCAAATCAGCCAAATCAGACGCCTTGGCATAATTGACCTGTAAATATTCTGATCGCAACTGCTCAACGGCATCGAGATCCTTTCTTGCGGAGGCGATTTCTTTTTCGCGAGCGGCAATCTCAGGCGCGGGTGCGATCAGCATGACATTCCCCTGCCGACGCATATCCAGTCCCTTGGTTTGCATGACGATATCCAATGCCTGATCCCACGGAACGTTGTTTAATCTAAGCGTTACATTGCCTTGAACGGAATCGCTGATCACCATATTTTGTCCACTGGTGTCCGCCAAAAGCTGTAACACGGCTCGAGTTTCGATGTCTTGGAAATTGAGCGTTAAACGTTCACCTTTAAATTCTTTTTTCTCTTGGGAGGCGGCGGTCTTAATTACGGGCTTAATTTCAACGGTGTAAACATCTTCGGTTTGATATGCTACGGGTTCCCAGTCGCCAGTTGCACTGATCACAACTCGCGCACCATCGGACACACGCACTGCATCGATCATATTGACAGGCGTTGCAAAATCGACAACGTCCAAACGACGTAATAATGAATCGTCAATACTGGCTTTCGGAAAATTGACCACCATCTTGCCGCCTTCCTGCTTTAAGTCTGGTGTAATACGAGACGAACTCAATTGGATAATAACTCGCCCTGAACCATCGCTGCCGCGACGAAAATCAATCTTGTTGATCGACGATGAAGTGTTATTGCGAGGGCCATTGCTTTGTGCAGTACGCATGATGGCCGAATTGCTGGATTTAGTTGAGCTTGCCTGAACGGTGCTACCCACTGTGACAATAATCGTATCGCCTTCCACTTTGGTGTCATAGGGCACCATGGTATTGAGGTTCAAGACAACACGGGTTCGTCCATTGGCTTCAGCAACATTGACCGTATCCACGACACCGCGCTTTACGTCAATCCGACGAGCTGGCAGTGCGATGGTGGTGTCAGGAAGATCCATGGAAATTCGTGCTGGATTATCGACAGTAAATGTAAGCGGCGTGGGAGCTGCATCGCTTAATTTTAAACGGAGCTGTACTTGATCTCCTGGAAGCGCATTTGCATCAATTTGCATCAATTGCGCCGCATACGCATTACTGCCAGTTGAAATAAAAACAACGACAGCAATTACAATCCAGAAATACGATGTTGCGATTCTTCTGTACATGAGGCTATCCAATTTGAATTTCACGAGTTGTGCATTAGGGAACGACATCAATATTCTCCCTGATCATTCTTTAAGAGTCAGCGCTGCGGGACGTTCGATATAGCCGCCAAGGCCATCAGGAACCAGCTCGACAATTGAGATACGAGTATTAGTAATGGCAGCGATACGACCATCGGCTTGACCAATATGGTTACCAGTCTGTACTCGATGAACCAGTCCGTCTTTTGCTTGAATCAGGCCATAATTTTTACCTTCGATCTGTAATGTTCCTACCATCTGCAAAGTATCCAAAGAAAATTGTTCCAGAAATTCGCGAGGTCGTGAAGAATTGGGTCGCAACGAACTTGCAAGATTGGATTTAGCGGAACTGCTAGGAGTAAAAGGCGAGCGTTCATTCATATCGTCGTATTTAAATGACTCGTATGGTTGAAGTGGTGGTAAAGGTTCGATTTTCTCACCCGCATTTGCTTTAATTTGAGTAACCTGTTGTTTGAGTTCATCCATGTCACTAGAACAACCATTTAATAACATTAAGCTCGCAATTATTAAGCCCACCTGCCAGTGAGATAGCAGATATCGTCGTAAACTTACTTGGATGCAACTTGAGTAATTCATTGGTCAGCCCTTGCCATTCTTGGCGCGATCTTTTTGACTACGCTCCACTTCAGCCTGTTCATCATCATCTAGATAACGGTATGTCTTCGCGACTAAATCCAATTGCAATTCATCAAACACGGGATTCTTTGAGTTCTTCGCTCCGACAGGCTCTATCTGCACATCATGCATAGTTACAATGCGCGGTAGCGCGGCGATGCCACTGACAAATGCACCAATCGCGTGATAACCGCCAGTTAGGCGTATTTTGATGGGTAGTTCGGCATAAAAATCTCGCTTGGTCTCTTGTGCTGGTTGAAATAACTTTTCATCCAATCCAGCGGCTAACCCTGTTTGGGAAATATCTACGAGTAAATTAGGGACTTCGGTTCTGTTCGGTAACTGACGTAACATTGCACCGAAAGAACGCTCCATTTCTTTAAGTTGTGCTTTATATGCATCTAAGTTGGCAGCTTTACCAGCTTTAGTTTTGAGCGTATCTAACAGCGTCTGTTCTTTCGCGCGAGCTTGATCAAGCAAGGGCTGTTGCTCCTGATATGCCAAAAAATACGCTGCGAGACCGGCCGCTATTGAAAAAATAATTGCAATTGCGCCCAAACGGAACGGCAATGGCCATCGACCGGGATCGTTTGGATCAAGCTGCCGTAATTGGTCGAGTATGTTTTCCATTATGCAATCTCCTTGTTAGTTAAGGACATTACTGATGCTGTTTTCTTAACCCCTGGTTTAGGCTTTGAGGACTTCTCAGGAGCTGTCGTTGTGCTGACTTGATTCGCGTACAACGTAAAGTTTGCGCCAGCATCAGCGCTACCCTTGGTTTCAATAATTTCCAATGAAGGGTCTTTTAGCCATTCGGAACCGTCGATATTTCGCATAAAGGCAGATACACGAGTGCTGGACTCAGCCACACCTTTAATTTGAATACGTCGGTCAGTTTGTTTTACGGATACCAAGTACACACCGTCGGGCAGCAGCTTTACTAGTTGATCAAATAAATGCACGGCTTCCGGTCGACTGCTTTGCAGCTTTTGAATCACCTCAATGCGTTCTTTCAGACGCTGCTTTTGTTTTTCGAGATCCAGAATTTCGGTGATTTGATTATTTACAATTTGAATTTGCGCATCGAGATACTGATTGCGCTCATTTTGATGATCTATTGCAGCGCTATACTGCATACGTACCAATAACCCTACCAACAGGGCAACAACAACTGCACCGACAGCAGCGAACATGAATTCTTGGCGTTTGCGCTTACGCTCAAGATCACGCCATGGCAACAGATTAATACGTGGCATGTTAGTCGAAGCTCCTCAACGCAAGTCCACACGCGGTCAACAATGCCGTCGCATCTTTTTTGACATTTTGGTTTTTTGCACGAGTGCTGATCTTCATCTGACCTAATGGATCACCACGTTCAGCTGCGATTCCAACGCGACTGGCAATGACTTCAGCAACACCAGGGATATTGGCACAGCCACCGCAAATTAAAATTTGTTCCGGCTGTTCGCGTGCCGCTCCAGAAGCCAAGAAAAACTGCAACGATCGACTGACCTGTTGACACATGTCGTCAATGAATGGGTCCAACACTTCTGTTTGGTAATTGGCAGGTAGATTGCCTTCTTTTTTTGCACGGCCTGCTTCATCCATACTCATGCCATAGGTACGCATGATTTCTTCAGTGAGTTGTTGTCCACCGAAAGCAAAGTCTCGCGTGTAGATAACGCGCAAATCACGTAATACGCTGAAAGTCGTGCTGCTCGCGCCAAAGTCCACCACAGAAATAACTCTTTCAATACCGCCATCAGGCATTTGGTGTGTCAGCAAGCGACAAGCATTTTCCAGTGCAAATGCCTCCACATCGACAACTTTGGCCGATAAGCCAGCCGCCGCACATGCAGCAACACGTTGTTCGACATTCTCGCTACGAGTTGCAACCAGAAGCACGTCCAACATATCAGCTTCTTTTTCAGAAGGGCCAATCACTTCAAAATCAAAACTGACTTCTTCCATTGGGAAAGGAATGTACTGATCAGCCTGCATTTCTACTTGCTGCTCTAATTCATTCTCAGAAAGTGATCGGGGCATTTGAATCACTTTCGTAATTGCGGCATCGCCACTAATGGCAATTGCGGCTTCTTTGGCGCGTGCGCCAGAACGCTTTATTGCCTGTTTAATGGCTTCACCCACTAAGTTGGCATCGACAATCGCTTTCTCATTAATAGAGTTGGCCGGTGTAGGCTCAGCGGCATAAGACTCAACACGATATTGGCCACCACTCATGCTCAACTCAATGAGCTTGATAGAGGAGGTGGTTATGTCAAGCCCAATAAGGGGTTTGGCTCTAGGTTTAAAAAACACGCTCTTTCCCTTCCAATTAACCAGCTAAAATCGCCGACCTAATGGTGGGCGTGAAAAGTGGGGGCACTTTATCGCTCGATGCATTACGTTGAATGTGAGAATGCTCACGAAACTTAGTCTTTTCATGGTATAGCGCGCACATTTTCGAGTAAAAACATCCGAAATTAACCAGACATAACCGATGAAACACGACTTAAAGCTTGTTCAGCATCGCCAAACAGTTAAATGGTCAAAGTCGATTAACTGGTTTATCTCCCCGCATGTGCCGATCGCGAAGCCGTTATTTTTAGACTCGCCAACCAAGACTATTCAAACTGAAACTACTCGATTGGCCGCGATGGCGGCGGTAATATGCACCGGAACTCTCGTATCAGCAAGTACTTAGGATATTTTTCTGTGATGAAACCTCAGGATTTACGTATTCTTCGCTGGTTGCTGGCTTCAATCCTGACAGCAATCGCAATGGTGTTCATGGTTGTTGCTGGCGCGACCCAGTATTTAAACCCGCAAATTCCTGATGTGGCGTCGCTGCGTGATGTCCATCTGCAAATTCCCCTGCGTATCTATTCTCGCGATAACAAATTGATCGCACAGATTGGCGAGCAACGCCGTATTCCACTTAATTTTGAAGACTATCCCAAGCAAGTTATCAATGCTTTTCTGGCTGCAGAAGACGACCGTTTCTTCGAACACAATGGAATCGATTATCTAGGTCTAATTCGCGCCATTCTCGTTAATGTTAGTACCGGATCGAAACGCGAAGGCGGTGGCACGATTACCATGCAGCTTGCGCGTAACATGTTTTTGTCTCCAGAACGCAGCTATCGTCGCAAGATGTTGGAGATTGTCAGTGCTTGGCGTATTGAACATGAGTTTTCCAAGATAGAAATCTTATCGCTGTATCTCAACAAGATTTTTCTTGGTCAGCGTGCCTATGGTGTGGGTGCAGCGGCTGAAGTGTATTTCGGCAAAACAGTCAACGAGCTGTCTTTATCGGAAATAGCATTACTCGCCGGCTTGCCACGCGCGCCCTCACGTGAAAATCCTATTGCTAATCCACAAGCTGCCAAGCAGCGACGTGCATATGTTTTGCGGCGTATGCGAGAACTGAAGTTCATTTCAACCGAAGAGGAAGTACAGGCTGACAATTCAATCATTGAGTCACATATGCACGGTGCTGGCGTGGAGTTAGACGCACCCTACATCGCTGAGATGGCGCGTCAGGAACTCGAAGCACGATTTGGCGAGCGCATTTACACCGATAATTTTTCCGCTTTCCTTACTATCGA
>JAICKZ010000185.1 GCA_025927665.1 Steroidobacteraceae bacterium
AGTTGAGTTTATTGACGGTGTCTCCAAGTAATCGCGTCGTTTCATTACACATTCTATTGTAAGGCACTTATGCACTCGCTTCATTCTGAGTTGAAACAACTGCATGTTGATGGCGTGCTGGATGATCAATCATTTTCTCATCTGCAGGTTGTCGATAGACGCACGGTGTTTTCCGTATACTACGAACTGCGTGTGCTGCTGTATCTCGCAGTACTGTTGATTGTCGCTGGCGTTGGTATGATGGTAAAAGAAAACTTAGATCGCATTGGCCCTGTTGTCATTGCACTAATGATCGCGATTGTCGCCGTCGTCTGTTATTACCACGCGCTTCGTACGCGGCTGAAAAATGAATCACGGACAGTTGTGGGCGACTATGTGTTGCTGTTGGGTGCATTGTTGGTAAGTGCTGATACTGCATTCATTGAATCAAAATTTCATCTATTACAGGATCACTGGTCGTTGTACTTGCTCTTACTGGCCATCGTACATGCAATCACGGCCTACATGCTTGATTCACGCTTAGTGTTATCGGTAGCGCTTGCTGCATTGGCAGGTTGGTTGGGTGTTTCTCGGCATTTAAATGATTTGTTCTACACGCGCGGCGAATTGTGGCTTCGAGGTTTGCAGGCGTTGGAGTGTGCGGCAATCGTATTGAGTTGGCTCGTCACGAACAAGAAGATTGGCAAGTATCCGCAGTTCATTGAGGTGTTAGATCACTATGCAATCAATCTGGGTTTTTGGGCAGGGCTAGTATGGTGTCAAGCCAATGACAGTATTTTATGGGGTGTGTTGGTTGTGACAGTGCTGTCGTTGGTGGTAATTCGAGTCGGAGTTGTTAATCGCAACGAATGGTTTATCGTATATGGCGTTGTATATTCCGCGATTGCCATTTGCATTGTGGCGACAAAACTGATTGATGATGAATTACTTACTGCATTGGTTATCTTATTTTCGGTTATCGCTGTTGCAATATCGCTATGGCGCATTCATGTGAGGCTTAAGGAGAGGTCAGTATGAACAGTCTTCAACCTTCTCCAGCGCAGGAACGATGGTTAACGCTGGCTGCACGTTGGCCTAAGTATCAGAACTCTCAGTCGGTAAAAGTCGGTACGGCAGGTTGGACAACGGTAAACTTCCTTATTCGATGCGCTTTCTTCTTATTGGGAATGATCGCAGCGATAGCGGTCAGTGCAATCTGTGCGATTGCATTTCATGAGCGGTTCAAGATCATCGGCGGCGTTGCGTTGTTATTGGCGGGTGAATACTTGATCGTGGGTAAACGTCTTGCTGCGGCTGGCGCGGAAGAAGCATTGATCGTTACCGCCTATGTGTTGATAGTGATTGGGATTATTACCGTTGATCATTCAGATGATATATCAGTGGCGTTTGGTGTTGCGATTGCCATTATTCTCGCCGGCATGCGTGTGAGAAATCCATTACTGACAACGCTTGGTGCGATTACATTTTCATTTGCTATCGCTTTCTCACTGGGATTTACAATATGGGGTGCTTCTCCGGTTATTCCACATGTTGATCTGTGGGTTAGTCTTTACTGTTATATGCTCGCTGCAATTGCCTTGTTGTCAGGTGTAAGGCAGTTTCAACGTCCGAGTTATGACCGTATGCTTGATTGGTTGGTGATCGCCATGCCACTGATGGGATATGCTTGGTCGATAGATTACAAGTCTTCTGGATTTCGTTGGGATACGCATACGGCCATGCAGTGGTACATCGTATTGATGCCATTGCTCTTTGCGACTGTCGGTATTTTCCTAAGTTTACGACGTCACACTCATGCTCCGTTGTTCGCAGCCATAGGATGTGTCGCATGCGTGGCTTATGAGCTGCGCAATCTCACTGGCATGCCATTGCAATGGCGATTGATTACGTGGGGAAGTTTGATGTTGGTGAGTGGTAGCATTGCAGAGCAACTACTGCGTGTCTCGCGTCATGGCATTACATCGCGACAGCTTGATGATTGTAATACCGTGCTGGATGCAGCTGAGATAGTGGGTACTACGCTGATAACGCCGGTCAACAACAATACAATAGTTGAGCCAACACCAATGGAAGGAGGCGGTGGGTCATTCAGTGGCGGCGGTGCAAGCGGTAGATATTAAGATCGATTGTCATTAGACAAGCAATGATCAGATTAAAGTATTAGCCTGACTTTATGCCGTGGTCGCTCTTGATCATTTCTCGTAACTTATCTTTCTTGCTCTTGCGTTTGCCCTTCACGCCGCCAGTTCCAGGTGATGTTCCCTGACTGGTTGGTGCAAGATCCGTGACTTCAAATCCAACAATGATTTCGCGCGGCAAGCGAAAGTGATTGCGCTTTTCTATGAGATGAAAATGTGCTTCGGTTGCGGGCGTTACGAAGCTGACCGCGATGCCTGTTTCTCCGGCACGACCTGTACGGCCGATGCGATGTACGTAATCTACTGCAGAGCGTGGCAAGTCGTAGTTCACCACGACAGGCAGTTGCTCTATATCAATGCCACGTGCAGCGATATCAGTTGCAACCAGTACTTGCAGACGCGCAGCTTTGAAATCCGATAGCGCTTTGCTGCGTGCCCATTGTGAAAGATCGCCATGAAGCGCTTCGGCAACGATGCCATTGCGTTTTAATTTATCTGCAAGATGTTCACTCGTGTATTGCGTGGCGACAAACACCAATACCCGTTGCCAACCTTCGATGCCAAGTAGATGTCGTAGTAACGGGCCACGTTGCGTAGTGTCCACCATGATGGCGCGTTGCGTAATGACAGGAACATTGCTTTGCGTTGATTCAATTTCAATGCGTTCCGGGTTGTTGAGGATGACATCGGCCAGGGCTTTTACGACGACAGGAAAGGTGGCAGAGAACAACAAGGTTTGACGACGTTCTGGCAGCAGGTCCAGAATTTTTGAGAGCTCATCGGCAAAGCCCATGTCCAGTAATTTATCGGCTTCATCCAATACTAGCGTCGACACCCTATCAAGCTGCAGCGCATTGTGGTGTATCAAATCAAGCAGTCGACCTGGCGTTGCAACGATGACCTCTGCTCCACCACGCAAAGCCATCATTTGTGGATTAATCGATACACCGCCGAATATCGTCAATACTTTTACATGTGCAGGCAGATAACGCGCGAACAGTTGAATTTCCTCACCGACTTGCATGGCCAGTTCACGTGTAGGCACCAATATCAATGCAGTGTGATGCGATGGACGTGATGAATCAAACATTCTTTGCAGGATTGGTAGAGCGAAAGCAGCGGTTTTTCCCGAGCCAGTTTGTGCACAGGCGCGCAGATCACGTCCCTGAAGAATGACGGGAATCGCAGCAAGTTGAATGGGAGTCGGTTCGTTGAAATCACAATCACGTAAGGCGCGTTGTAGTAATTCCGATAGCCGCAGAGAAGAAAATGATTGCATCACGCCATCATCTCATTTTCCATTCCGCAATGAAAATAAAAAGAGAGCGACATCCTTGTCTCCAAAGAAACGTTACGACATAAAATTAACTTATCTCATTCGTGCCGGTTGTAAAACACGTGCTGTTTGCAGCAACGACAACATTCCCAGACCAAGAAGCAAGATCCAATTCATGCTGCCACCGCCGCCTTTGTTACCTGAAGCGATTGGGGGCAATGTGATCGATATTTTAGTTACAAAAGCAGTTTGCGATGATCCATTGTTCTTGTTAATTTGCTGAATCGCATTGAATAACGGAAAATCTGTTGAAGATGTTCCACCTGCGACATAAATATCTCCCATAGCGTCAACTGCAATGGCGTTCGTACTGGTCGTGTGGTTGCCGCCGAGGTAGGTGGAAAACAATATTTCAGTGCCTGATGTATTAATTACGCTGACAAATGATTTTCGGCCATCGTTAGTGTCTTGTATCGGATTCACGGTTGGCACTCTAATAAAATTAGTGTTGCCTGCAACGTAGGCATTGCCGCTTCGATCCACCGCTATTGCATTTGCGACGCTTCCTGATGAATCTATCCCCATTGGAATGGTGGTACCGCTGCCGAAGTAAGTGGAATAGATTAGCGCGGAACCAGAAGGATTTAATTTGGTGATGAAGGCATTGCTTGAGTTAATCACTCCAAAGCCACCATTCTGACTCTGAATTGCATTGGCTATCGGAAAATCGGTTGAAAAAGTGCTGCCTGCCACGTATGCACTCCCATCAAGGCCTAACGCAATCGCATTAGCGCTGTCGTCGTTGCTACCGCCAAGATAAGTTGAATATATTAGCTGATCTCCGCTAGCGCTTAATTTGACTATGAAAGCATCAGAGGTGGGATTGCTGAGTGGCTCGATGCTAATGACATTGCTCTGATCTCGGTTACCAATGCGCTTTTGAAAGGAGTCTGTTGTCGGAAAATCCGTTGAGTTCGTTACTCCTGCAATATAGGCGTTACCAAAGCCATCTATAGCAATGCTTCTACCACTGTCACCACCACTGCCCCCTAGATAAGTTGAATACAACAATTTATTATCAGTTACGTTTAACTTAGTAACAAATGCAGTACCACCACTGAACGAAGTTTGTATATTTTGTTGTGAATGATTTGTGTTCTGTAGTGCATTGACTATCGGGAAATCGGTGGCATAAGTTTGGCCAGTGATATAGACGTTATTGGCGTCATCTGCGGTAATGCTATGGATGAATGTATCGCCCCCTAAGGGGTTATTGCCGCTTAGATAAATCGAATATTCTATAGTGGTTCCCGCTGCATTAACCTTGGCAATAAATCCCTTTACTTGGGGTGGAGATCTCAGTGCTGCAATTTTAACAGGAGGTGATGGATAAGGCGGTGGATTAATTATCGGGAAGTCGGTCGATATAGTATTGCCCGCGATGTAGATATTGCTGGCACTATCGATCGCAATTGCTGTACCACTATCGTCATCGGTGCCGCCGAGTAGGATAGAACTTAATACTGTGTTGCCGGTAGGATTGAGTTTAACAATGAAGACATTTTGTTTGGATGGACGTGCCTGAAGTGCCGCAACGGGATTCTGACTGTTAGTATTGGCCAGAAAATCGATTGATGAAGTGTTCCCAACTACGTAAGCATTACCGCCCTGATCAACAGCGATGCCGTTGATGCAATCACCGTTGCTTCCACCTAGGTAGGTTGAATAAACAAATGCCGGATCAATAACTAATTCTCGATTATGATCGTATTTTGCTATTGAAATGCTGACCTGTTGATGATGAAGAACATATTGACCTTCGATAAATTGTTTTTCGCCATTTCCATTTAGTTGGAAGATCACTGGCTTCAATTGTTTCAGCGTTTGGTTATTAATCTTTATCAATAATTCACCGCTGTCATTTAATGAAAGCTTACTAGCTCCGGTTATCTTAAGCTGGATGTTGTTTGTCTTAGCATAAGGCGCTACCACTAAGTCGTACTCCAACTGCTGTGGATTTCCATATACCAACCAGTCGACCCCCGGATACACATTCTTGTAACGAACTGCGGCATAGTTGGCCACATTGCGATACCACTTATCTCCATCGCTGCCTATAAAATAGTTACTCACACTGGTTTGTGGTTGTTCAGCCTTTATCACTGGATGCATTGCAGAATTAATAAGCTGGATTTGTATCAATGAGGATTGACTTAAACTGCTTGAACTTGTCGCCGTTAATGTCTGTGTTGGTTTATTAGTATTTGTGTTACGAGCCGCAATGATAATGCCGCGTTCAGTGAGCGCGACGTTGTAGCCCGCATCATTAGCGAGATACTTGATCGACGATGCTGCTTGACCCACATTGGGCTCGAAACGAATGGGCAACTTGCCGTAGTCTGCCATAGGTAATGGATGTAAATTGGCGACGGTGTTGATTTCAACATTAGTGTCGATCAGAGGGATGGAAAGTGATGCAGATGTTGTTAATAACATCACTACGCAGAGCAGAAATACTCTGTATTTATCTAATCTATCATGCATAACAATACCCTCGTTAGACGCTACCACGTGCTGAATTTTCAGCGAGTGAGAAGATCGTAGCGAAAGCAAAGCACTTAATCTGTCATAACTATGTGCAATTATGTTGCAATTTGTAGCGGCTGAATTCTGAGTTACGAATTGCTACAAATAGTTACAACTTATCAATGGTACATATGCAATTAATCTGAGATGATCAGTTCATTGACACATTTATTTATCATTTAAGAATTTAATTCACTTTTGTGATGTATAAACTCTGTTGCTATAAAACTCTGTTGATTGTACTGGTGCAATTTGCTGGTGCAGAAATGACGTTAGCGAAAGAAGAGTGTGAGTGGGAATCAATTGATTGTGTTGCGGTCGGACATTGGACTGTCAGCACGGCATTAGGCGCCGGAATTAGAACCAATCCGCTGGTTGAGAGTCGTTCTATTCCACTGGTGGTGTTGCCGCAAATCAGTTATTACGGCAAACGTTTTTTTATTGATAATCTGGACTTTGGTATCACGCTGGTTGAAAGTAATGCTAATACTTTCAGTATCATTGCAAGCCCTAGCTATGATCGTGTCTTCTTTTAT
>JAICKZ010000288.1 GCA_025927665.1 Steroidobacteraceae bacterium
GTGTTGAGCATGACTAATCATTCCGTCGCTTTCAATGCGCGCTTCGGTGGCACCACTCATCACGTCGTTGTGCCTATTCATGCGATCGTGGGAATTTATGCGCGCGAAACCGGTCAAGGTATGATCTTTGGTGAAGAGGATGTACCGCCAACACCACCGACTATACCGCCAGAAACTCCGACACCTGCACCTAATGATGCGGCTGAGGAAAAGAGCGCCAGACGTGCAAGATTTAAAGTGGTGAAGTGAAGTCGCATGTAGGTTGACAACGCCTCTTAAGCTTACACTAAGGTTCAACACTGTTAATAGAGCTTGCGTTTTCATGCACTGAACTATCTGTCCGCACTGATATCTATCGTAGTGGTGTCGTTGGTTCGGGGGCCAAAATAAATTACTTATAGAGATGCGACATTTCTATGACAGCCGTGTTTATTGTCTATAACCGATTCGTAAGATGGATTCGGATACTAAATTGTAATGATCAAACTTCATAACATTCATAAGTACTATTATTCCGGCGGCCAGCCACTGCATGTTCTTAAGGGAATAGATTTGCATATTCGCGAAGGCGAATTGGTATCGATCATGGGATCGTCCGGGTCTGGAAAGTCTACGCTACTGAATATTCTCGGTATTCTGGATTCGCATGACAAAGGCAGTTATTTTTTGGCCGGACAAGAGATCAATAACTTGACCGAAAGAACGGCGGCCAATTTGCGCAATCAATTGCTCGGTTTTGTATTTCAGTCCTTTAATCTCTTGCCATTTAAGAACGCGGCCGAGAATGTTGCGTTACCGCTTTATTATCAAGGTGTCAGTCGCAAAGAACGTAATTATCGTGCAGAAAAATATCTCGACACAGTGGGATTGTCTGAGCGCAAAACTTTTATGCCCAATCAACTCTCGGGCGGACAGAAGCAACGTGTGGCCATTGCGCGTGCGCTTGTTACCAGTCCCAAAGTCATTCTCGCCGATGAGCCAACTGGTGCGCTCGATAGCCAGACTACTTTTGAAATTATGGCATTGTTTAAAGAAGTTCATCAGCGTGGCAATACGATTGTAATTGTCACGCATGAACAAGATATTGCAGATCAAACGCAGCGACAAATCAATCTCAAGGACGGTGTAGTCATGAATGCGAGAGAAGTCCATTCAAATCATCATGAAGCGATGATGGAGTAATCATCATGCTTGATGGCTTGCAGGAAATTCTTTTTACACTACGACAAAATAAACTGCGTACTTTGTTGACCGCGTTTGGTGTGTTCTGGGGTATCTTCATGCTGATTCTGCTGCTCGGCGCAGGCAAGGGTATGGAAAATGGCGTGATGAATAATTTTGGCGCCGATGTGCTCGACTTTATTATTGTGTATCCCGGTACTACCAGCGTCGCCTACCATGGCATGGGTGTTGGACGTGCAATTCAACTCACTCAGGAAGATGCGCAGGCAATCATCAGACAGGCGCAGGGTCTTGGCACGTTATCTACCGAGAATACATTGGGGCGTGGTGAAATTACTTACGATAAAAAAGGTGGTGATTTCGAAATCCATGGCATCCCCGATGAATACTTCAAAATTAAGGAAGACGTGCCATTCAACTTTGGTCGTAAGCCCGACATGCTTGATAGTGATCAAATACGTAAAGTGACCGTGATTGGCACTGCTGTGGCCGAAAGATTGTTTCCGAAAGGCATGAATCCCGTCGGCAAAGATATTCGTGTGAAGGGCACGGTAATGAAAGTGACCGGTGTGTTCTACGACAACTTCAATCGCGGACAATTTTCCGAGCGTATATACATTCCTGAAACCACATATGAAAAGATTTTTGGTGGTGGTAATCACATTTCCAGTATTTGGGTCAGGCCGCAGAAAGGTGTTGATGGATTTCAACTGGAGAAACAGATTGTCGACATACTTAAGGTGCGACATGGCGTGTCACCCGATGATATTCGCGGCGTTCAATCCTTCAATATGGCAAAGCCTGCTCAGAGGGTCACTGCACTATTCATTGGTATCAAGATACTCATTTGGTTTGTAGGGTTAGGAACATTGATGGCGGGTGTTGTGGGTGTGAGTAACATCATGATCATCACCGTTAAGGAGCGTACTCGCGAGATCGGCATACGCAAAGCACTTGGCGCAACACCTTTGTCCATTGTCGGTACCTTGCTAATGGAATCGGTTTTGGTGACTGGTATTTCAGGTTATTTGGGATTAGTCGTGGGTGTAGGTTTGCTGGAATTAATTTCATTAGGTTTGCGTAGCGCAGGCGCGAAGTTGCCGTTTTTTCAAAACCCGGAAGTTAATTTCAATGTCGCTCTCACCGCCATCTTGTTGTTAATCAGTGTTGGTGCGATTGCCGGGTTAATGCCTGCATTGCGTGCAGCCAGCATTTCACCCACCGAAGCCATGCGAGCTGATTAATCGGAACAAATTAATCTGAGTTAATTAACCATGGACATATTCATCGACATTGATAAGTGGCGCGAAATATTCGGTACGCTCAGTCGTCACAAGTTACGTACTGCGTTGACAGCGTTTGGTGTGTTTTGGGGCATCTTCATGCTCACAGTATTACTCGGCGCAAGTAAGGGATTGCAAACGGGCGTGGCTTCTGGCTTTCCACGTGTTGCAAATGCTATATGGGTATGGACCAAAGGAACCACGCAATTACCTTATGCCGGCATGCCGGTGGGAAGAAAGATTCGCTTGCAACGTGATGATCTGGATGCCATTGAAAAAGATGTTGGCTCAGTCGGCATGATCAAAGGACAAAATTCAATCGGTATTTGGGAAGGTGAGCCTGCGTATACCGTTTATAAATCCAACAGTGGTTCGTTTTCTGCTCAAGGTGCATTCGCCGGTTTTGAAAATATTCAATCGATGCGACTGGTGAGTGGCCGTTTTTTGAATGCTTTTGATGAACAAGAAAAACGTAAAGTATTGTTGATAGGAGAGCGTGTTAAAGACCAACTGTTCGGCAAGCAGGAAGATGCCATTGGCAAGTTCGTCACCCTCAGTGGTATCAGTGCACAGGTCGTTGGCGTGTTTGCTTCTCTGTCGCGCGACAACGCGCAGCAAGAGGAAGAGAAGATCTATATGCCCAATGACACATTGCGCGATGCCTTCAATCAGCGCGGATGGGTGGGCAACTTTGTCATTGTACCCAAACCGGGTGTGGATGCGAGTGTCGCCGAAGCCGATGTCATCCGCTACTTGAATCAACGCAAAAAAATTGATCCTAATGATAAAGGCATATTCGGTACATTTAATTTGCAAGTCGAACGTGACAAGGTTCAGGGATTGTTTACCGGTATCGATACGTTCAGCTGGATCGTGGCTATTGGCACCATCATGGCTGGCGCGATTGGTGTCGGGAATATCATGTTGATTGTGGTCAAAGAGCGCACACGCGAAATTGGCTTGCGCAAAGCTCTCGGTGCGACACCGACTTCAATCATCATGATGATCATGCAGGAGTCGTTGTTTATCTCCATTGTGGCTGGGTATAGTGGTTTGGTCGTCGGAACCTTCTTATTGGAAGGTCTGAATAAGATAGTGGGTGAAAATGCTGGTTTATTCAAACATCCGCAAGCAGATTTCAAGACTGCAATTGCAGCATTGATGGTGTTGGTCATTGCAGGTGTATTAGCTTCGTTACTGCCGGCATCAAAAGCAGCTGCAGTCAATCCCATCACTGCCTTGCAAGATGAATAACGTTTCAAAACTGTTTCTGTAGAGTTATCTTCGGTATCACACGACATGAAAAAAATTATCAGGTTTGGTTTGTTGGGATTAGTTGCTATTGTGTTCATCGGCACCATTGTGTTGCTCTATCGAAA
>JAICKZ010000193.1 GCA_025927665.1 Steroidobacteraceae bacterium
CTGATACTGCATCTGCACCGCGCAATCGCTCAATGGTACCCGCAGGTCGTTGATAGAAACGCAGCGTGTCGCATAAATCAATAAATTGAAATGCAGTTTGCAATAAGTGATAGCCATCTGCACGTCGTCCCACAATGTGGAGAAATAAATTCAGCTTGGCGGGTGCGGGCCAGGGAATATGGGTGCCGAGCGCAACGTTATTCATGTTCAATGACAAGCGATTCACTCACTACAAACAATGACATCATCGCAATAACAGATAACAGGAATGTCGCATTGCTGATGCACGTTCGCTACTACTCAACTAGCGCAACTGCCACTCTTCAATCACCACACGAATTCGCACTTGATCATGTGTAGCGGTGATCTTTCTAGGTAACACGAGCTGATCGATCTGCATTGAATCGCTATATTCAACTCGCCAACCATCTTGTTGCAGCACTTTGTTTCCATCATTATTCCACGCAAATTCACCTGGAGCTGGGATGCCACGCAACCAGTAACTCAACTGCTTAACGGGCACTGCAGCTCCCAGGCGTGCTTCCAGTTCTCGTAATGCATCATCAGCATCATAGTGAACGCCGTTGCTCAGCGTCAGATGCAAAACATCACTCAACGTTACCGATACGGCACCGGCACCCAACGGGCCATGTAAGTTAACTTGCGAAACATCGCCATGTTGCTGCCAGATAAAACGGCCAGATCCAGATTGAGCAATTCCCACAATGCCCATACGCCCCTGCGCCGACCAATCACGCATCATGGCGATATTATTGATGGCTGAGCGCGGCTTGGTCGCAGGCTGTGTTACGCAACCACATAACAGCAGCAAGCTCACCGCGATGTATACATTCTTGAACATGCACTGACTAATTTAATTACTTAATTTACTGGCTTAATTTACTGACGTTGGCGCAGTAATTTTCTTGGGAATTTTGAGTTGCTTTTCTGCGCTCTTAACACGTTGCAATAGTTGTTGGTTCTGCGGCGCATGCGTCAACCCAACCTGCCATGCCTGTAATGCATCATCATAACGTTTGAGCGACCACAGTACTTCGCCTAAGTGAAAATCGAGATCCGCATCGATGATGCGCTTAACGGCGCGCTGTAAATAATCCAGTGCGGATGCCGCGCGGCCCATTTTATATTCCGCCCAGCCCATACTGTCGAGGACTGCACCACTGTCAGGTGAGTATTCCAGCGCGCGTTGAATGTAACCAAGTCCTTCACGAACGGCGCTGGTGCGATCCACCAAGGTGTAACCCAACGCATTTAATGTTATGGGATCAGCGGGGCGCACGATGACCAACTCACGCATCGCTTTCACTGCGGATTCGATTTTGTTTAGCTTGACCAATAAGAATGCGCGTGCAAGTTTTAACGATGCTTCATCAGGAAAATTAGCAATGGACTGATCGTATAATTCCATTGCGTTCTTGGTGTCACCACTTGCAATCAATAATTCTGCTTGGGCGCGCACCATGTCTAGAAATTTTTCTGGATTGCCGTCGCCATATTGTTTTAACGAAGCCAGTGCCGGCTCGATCCCATCTTGCTGTGCAATCAATTGTGCCAAGCGGATTTGTGCAGGCAACGCATATTCACCTTCCTGTACACGTGAATACAACTGTCGGGCGTTATCGATGGAACCGGTGCGCTCGGATATTTGTGCCATGCCGAAAATGGCTTCGCTGACATGAGTACCGGAATTCATCAAATGACTATAGCGATCAAAGGCAGATTGAAATTGACCCGTCTGCAAATCCACTTGCGCCAATAACAATATTGCGGTGGCGGCATCGGCATTCTTTTCCAACTCTTTTAATAGCTGCACGGCTTCGTCGCCATGACCGGCTTCAAGCAATAACTCCGCGTAGTCAAAGCGAGTTGCGACGGTACTGTCATTCGCAATGACTCCTTGTGCTGTTGCTAAAGCCTGATCAGTTTGCTCTCCCGCCAACTGCGCTCGCGCCAATGTCATACCTGCAGGTGACCAATAGGGTGATAGTTCATGAGCGCGTTGCGCTTCGCGTAGCATTAAAGATTGATTGGAGCACTGCGCTGCCAGCTTCGCAACAACGTAATGCGCTTCTGCCACTTGAGAATATTTATCGGCCAATTTTTCCATGGTTGCAAGCGCCGCACTGGCATCTGCGACTTGAATCTTGGATAACAATTCTAAAAATCCGGAGGCGGGCGTGATGTACGCCGAACTCAACAATGCGTCCAGATGTTCCGATGCCGTGTCGATTTGATACAACCGCATTGCCGCCAATGCCGCAATCTCGTGAGCTTCCTGGCTGGTGGGATTAATCACCAACCAACGTTGTGCACTGTGCACTGCGGCTTGCAATTGCACATGCTCGTAATCCGCCAGCGTTGCTTCTCTTGCCAACACTTCATCGTCACTGCGTTGGGTGGCCAGTTCATACCAATGTGCGGCCTCTATAAAATTTCCGGCATCAAGCGCTTTCTTGGCAGTGTCCCGCATTACCGGCAAGGTCATCTGTGCCACTGCTGCTTCCTGCAATTGCTCTTGAGGAACTGTCGCGCAACCAGATAGCAATAAACCAGCCAGCGCAACACTGCCAAAGCCACCGACAAAACGCTGAAGATCAATCCTGACTCTAATAGACAACACTACACACCACACGATTGCACAGAAAAAATGAGTAACGACTATACCTTCATTTTTCACAATACGCTGCGTTGAACGAG
This sequence comes from Steroidobacteraceae bacterium, assembly GCA_025927665.1. GTDB lineage: Bacteria > Pseudomonadota > Gammaproteobacteria > Steroidobacterales > Steroidobacteraceae > CAILZL01. Next base: position 2,719 of record JAICKZ010000193.1, read on the forward strand.
GCCACCTTCCTGTGAATTTTCCGTAAATTCCGACGCCGCAGCAGAATTAAGACGGTTCGCGGCGGTTTCCTTGTTTTGTTTGGCGGCATCCGTGACAATCTATTACAAACCATACTAGTCAGACCATGCCTTTTATCATTGTAGGAATCAATCATCGTACCGCACCCGTGGAGCTCCGCGAAAAAGTCGTTTTCGCCGAACCCGAGTTGCCGGCTGCACTCACCGAATTACAACAGCTACCGCAAATACGTGAATCATTGATTGTCTCTACCTGTAATCGTACCGAACTGTACTGCTATACCGAAAATGAAAATGCGGTGAGTACTTCCGACTCTGCCATTGTCGATTGGCTGGCGCATTGGCATGAAGTCAACGCCACTGACATTCATGCATGCATTTATCAACATAGCAGTACCACTGCGATTCGACATGCCTTTGCCGTCGCGTCGGGAATGGACTCGATGATGCTGGGCGAAGCCCAAATCCTTGGACAACTTAAAGATGCTTATCGATTGGCACAACAAACACACAGTACTGGCCCATACCTGCATCGATTGTTTCAAGCGGCATTCTCCGCCGCCAAGCGCGTGCGGACTGAAACACGCATTGGCGCCAATGCCATATCAGTGGCTTCCGCCGCAGTAAGTATGGCGCGCACGGTGTTTGAACATTTGGAACAACGCACCGCATTATTGGTGGGTGCAGGTGAAACGATCGCGCTGGCCGCACGCTATCTGCACGCCAATGGTGTACGTCGCATGATTGTATGTAATCGTACGTTGGAACGTGCACAGCGATTGGCCGATGAATTCAATGGCTTTGCAATCACGCTTGATCGACTTGAAACACATCTGCCTGAAGCTGACATTATCATTTCATCCACCGCGAGTCCGACGCCATTGATCTCATACAATGCAGTGAAGAGCGCATTAAAGATTCGTCGTCACAAACCCATGTTCATGGTCGACATCGCGGTACCGCGCGACATTGACCCCGAAGTGTCCAGTCTTTCCGATGTTTATCTTTTTACGATTGATCATTTGCAAAATGTGGTCAGTGATAATCTCGCGGCACGCCAACAAGCTGCTGTTGGTGCCGAACAACTTCTCGTTGAAGAAGTGCAATTATTTGAACAATATTTACGTACACTAGACGCGGTGCCAACTATTCGCCAATTGCGCGATGAAGCTGAAGCATTCAAGGTACATACCATCGAGCAAGCACAGCGCATGCTTACTAATGGTCGTCCTGCGAATGAAGTATTGAGCTTTCTGGCTGACACGCTCACACACCGTCTCATCCATGCACCTAGCCAACGCCTGCGCCAAGCAGGCGAACAAGGTGAAACTGATTTAATTCGCGCAGCACAAGAATTGTTTGCGCTTTCCAATCCAAATAAGCAATGAAAGATTCCATCAAACATAAACTCGATCGACTTGCAGAGCGTCATAGCGAACTTAGTGCGCTGTTATCGGATGCCGATACCATCAATAACAACAATCGCTTTCGTGAATTGTCGATGGAGTATGCAAAGCTCGATCCTGTCGTTACTCGTTATCAAGCATTTCAACAATTGCTAAGTGAACGTCAAGCCGCACTGGAAATGGCGGAAGGACCGGATCTGGAAATGCGCGACTTAGGTTGGGAGGAACTCAAGAGCTTGGATGCAAAAATTGAAAATGACGAAGCTGAACTTTCAAAATTACTGATTCCCAAAGATCCATTGGACAACAGTAACATTTATCTCGAAGTGCGCGCTGGAACGGGTGGCGATGAAGCCGCCATTTTTGCGGGTGATTTATTTCGCATGTACTCGCGCTATGCAGACAAGCAAGGTTGGCGTGTCGAAGTATTATCAGAAAGCGCCGGTGAACATGGTGGCTACAAAGAAATCATCAGTCGTATTGAAGGTACGGGCGCATTTTCAAGATTGAAGTTCGAGGCCGGCACGCATCGTGTACAACGTGTTCCGGCCACAGAAGCACAAGGTCGCATTCATACTTCGGCATGCACTATTGCTGTATTACCTGAAGCGGATGAGATATCCGAGATTGAAATTAACCCAGCGGATTTGCGTATCGATACCTATCGTGCATCGGGTGCGGGCGGCCAGCATGTTAACAAGACCGATTCGGCGATTCGTATCACGCATATTCCAACCGGTACGATTGTGGAATGTCAGGATGAACGTTCACAACACAAAAATCGTTCGCGCGCCATGTCGTTATTAAAGTCACGTTTACTCGCGGCCGAACAAGCCAAGCGCACCCAGAAAGAAGCGGCATCACGCAAACTTCAAGTGGGTTCTGGTGATCGTTCCGAACGCATTCGTACTTATAATTTTCCACAAGGCCGACTGACTGATCATCGTATCAATCTGACCATTTATAAATTGGACATGGTCATGAATGGTGATTTGGATGATGTGATTGGGCCATTGCAGCATGAGTATCAAGCGGAACAATTGGCGCAATTGACTGAATAACTGCTGAATAAAATAATGATGGCAATGCAACTTAAGTTCGGCATGCACAAACGAACATAAAGAGGCTTGACTGATGCAAAGACAACTGTGGATATTAATTGCCTGTCTTATTAATGCCGCCTATTCAACCGCTGCTGACTTAGGAAATATCCCGAAGATCGTGCACAGCGGTGATCACTTCGCCTTACTGGTTGATGGCGCGCCGTTTCTGATGCTGAGTGCCCAAGCGAACAACTCTAGCAACTACCCTGCTGCATTGCCCAAATTATGGCCTGCCATTGATGAGTTGCATGCCAACACGGTGGAGATTCCGGTAGCGTGGGAGCAAATTGAACCACAAGAGGACCAATTTGATTTTTCATTTGTGGATACGTTGTTGTTACAAGCACGTGCGCATCATGTGCGATTGGTATTGTTGTGGTTTGCAACCTGGAAAAATAACGGTCCAAGTTACGCGCCGAGTTGGGTAAAACTGAATAATCAGCGTTTCCCACGCGTCATCAATACAAAAGGTGAACAAAAGAATTCTTTGTCACCGCATTTCAACTCTACATTGAAAGCAGACTGGAAATCCTTTGCCATGTTGATGCAACATCTCAAACATGTCGATGCACAACACACTGTCATTATGATGCAAGTGGAAAATGAAAGCGGTACTTATGGATCGGTGCGCGATTATTCACCCACTGCACAATCCTTATTTGCAGCCGCTGTGCCATCCGAGTTGATAAAAGCATTACACCAACAGCCTGGTAATTGGCAGCAGGTATTTGGCAAAGATGCGGATGAATATTTTCATGCCTGGCATATTGCCCGTTATATCAATCAAGTTGCTGCCGCTGGCAAAGCGGAATATCCATTGCCCATGTATGTCAATGCCGCGTTGCGTGATCCATTCAATTATCAAGATCCAAACACTTACTCAAGTGGTGGGCCCACATGGAACGTGCTGAACATCTGGAAAGTAGCTGCGCCTAACATTGACTTGATTGCTCCGGACATCTACAACAACGATGCCGCTTTTTATACACGTACGCTTGATCAATATGCGCGTGCTGACAATCCCTTGTTTATACCTGAAACGGGCAACAGCGCA
>JAICKZ010000076.1 GCA_025927665.1 Steroidobacteraceae bacterium
CCGGACTTAATCCTGCAGCGTGTACGATTTTTATTCAATCGCGAGTGCCCGAGCATTCTGAACTGCACTTATTACTTTCGATGATCACTCCGCTTAGCTGGCTGGAACGCGTTCCAACTTACAAAGATCAGCAAGAACAGCTGAAGGATCGCGATCTTGCAACCTATGGCTTCTTGGGTTATCCCTTGCTGCAAAGTGCGGATATTCTTCTTTACAAGCCGCAGCATGTACCTGTTGGCGAAGACCAAGTGGCACATGTAGAAATCACTCGTGAAGTAGCGCGACGTTGTAATTTTTTGTTTGGTCGTGAAGAAGACTTTGAAGCTAAAGTTGAAAAGGCATTGAAAAACTTAGGCAGCCGCAATGCCTCTCAATACAAAGAATTTCGTCGTGCTTTTCAAGAACAAGGCAATACCGAATCATTAGAAAAAGCTCACGCATTACTAGATGCGAACACACGATTGACAGTGGCTGACCGCGAACGCTTGCTGGGCTACTTGGAAGGCACCGGGCGCAGCATTTTGGTTGAACCTGAGGCATTGTTGACGGCAACGCCGAAAGTGCCGGGGCTCGACGGTCGCAAGATGTCGAAATCATATGGCAACACAATTGGTTTGCGTGAAGATCCCGATAGCGTGGCAAAAAAAATGCGTGCGATGCAAACGGATCCTGCACGTGTGCGTCGTACTGATCCCGGCAATCCTGATGTTTGCCCAGTATGGGATTTACACAAAATATATTCCGATGAAACAACCAAGGAGTGGGTGCAAAATGGTTGTCGTAGTGCTGGTATTGGTTGTTTGGATTGCAAAAAACCACTGATCGATAAAGTTGTCGCCGAGATCACCGTTATGCGCACACGTGCGCAAGAATACGAAGACAATCACGACTTGGTACGAGGCATCATTGCAGAAGGTTGTGAAAAAGCACGTGAAGTTGCAAGACAAACTTTAGATGAAGTGCGCCAGGCCATTGGCATGAACTACCGATAAATAAACAAATGAAACCTGAATTGAAATTGGTTGAAGACACAGGCTCGGTATTGAATGCTCAGCCACAGCTCGATCAAGCTGTGATGAATGAAGTGATTCCTATGCCTGAGCAAACTGAAATGCCGTTTGCGATGGTGGATGGCGAACCGTACACGCAATTGCCGCGCGATCTATACATTCCGCCCGATGCTTTACAGGTATTTCTCGAAGCATTTGAAGGTCCGTTGGATTTGCTGCTGTATCTGATTCGCAAACAGAATCTGAATATCCTCGATATTCCCATTGCAGAGATTACACGCCAGTACATGAGTTACATCGACGTGATGCACGAGCTGCAATTGGAATTGGCTGGCGAGTATTTGTTGATGGCCGCGATGCTGGCGGAAATTAAATCACGCATGTTGTTGCCGCGCGCCAAATCCGAAGATGGCCAGGAAGAAGAGGATCCGCGTGCCGAGCTGGTGCGTCGCTTGCAAGAATACGAACGCTTCAAAAAAGCGGCCGATGATATCGATCATCTCAAACGTGTAGAGCGTGACGTGCTGCCTGCATTGGTGGAGTTAACTGAACGCAAGGTCGTCAAAATTCAACCCGAAGTGACCTTGGATGAAATGTTGAAAGCATTTCGCGATGTCGTACTGCGCTCTGAACATTTCAGTCATCATCATGTGCAGCGTGAGCCCTTGTCGCAGCGTCAGCGTATGGCAGAAATTCTAAGTTTGCTTGAAAGCGCTGAGTTTGTTGAGTTTATAAAACTTTTCAAGGCCGATGAAGGTCGCATGGGCGTTACCGTCACATTCGTTTCCATTCTCGAATTAATGAAGGAAGGTTTGTTGGATATTGTGCAAGCCGAGCCTTATGCTCCGTTGCACGTACGCAAAGCCAGTGCGAAAAAATTTATTGCACCGGAATCAGCCGATGCAGATAACGAAGCTGCGTTATCGCAACCGGAATTACCAGACGAGAATGTCATTGATGATGAAGATGCGCAAGACACACCGGATGAACCGATCGCCGAGATTGTGGCCGAACGCAGTATTGAACAATTGGTTGATGAGTTAATCAGCGAATCTGAAATATCAGAGATTGAAGATGCGCTGAGTGAAGAATCGGCCACCGAATTTGTAGATGGTAAAACAAACAATGAATGAACTTGAAATGAAACATTTGCTGGAAGCGGCGCTGTTGGCTGCAGGACGACCATTGCCAGCGCAACAACTGGCAGAGTTATACGACGAACGCGAGCGTCCCAGTATCGAACAGATTATGCAAGGCTTGCAAGCCTTGGCAGAAGATTATCAAAGCCGCGGTCTTGAAGTTGTCGAAGTGGCCAGTGGTTGGCGTATTCAAGTGCGCACTAATTGTGTGGATTTTGTATCACGCCTGTGGCAAGAGCGTCCTTCGCGTTACTCTCGAGCCTTGCTTGAAACGTTGGCATTGATTGCCTATCGTCAGCCGATCACTCGCAGTGAGATTGAAGAGATTCGCGGTGTAGCAGTCAGTTCATCCATTTTGCGCACCATGCATGATCGTAATTGGGTGCGTGTTGTCGGACATCGCGAAGTACCGGGTCGGCCTGAATTGTTGGCCACTACACGAGAGTTTCTCGACTATTTTAATTTGAAGAGTCTCGATCAACTGCCCACGTTGGCCGAATTAAAAGACGTTGAGACGGTGGGCGTGCAACTTGAATTCAACACCGATACCAATGTTGCCAATACTAATACTGAAGATGCAGATCCAGTCATTGCTGATGGTGATATTTCTGAAGGTGATCATGATCAGACGCAACTCAAACAAGAATCAGAGTTAGAGCCCACAGTCGCTGCGACCGAAGTTGCATCCTGATGTCTGAACGTCTCAACAAAATATTGGCACAACATGGAATAGGATCACGACGTGAAGTTGAACGTTGGATTGAAGAGGGCCGTTTGCAACTCAATGGCTCATCAGTTCAACTCGGTGATCGTTATACAGAAGGCGATCGCGTATTGCTTGATGGTCGCGATATCACGAAGCGACTAACTACCCGAGCCAACGTGCAAGTATTGGCTTACCACAAACCACAAGGTCAGTTAATAGAACGATCTTCAAATGATCCCGTCGATGCCGAAGTCGATGCGGGTGAAACAGTGATGGAGCGTTTACCGAAGCAACGTGGTGTGCGTTGGGTGGCAATCAATCCCATGCATGCTGGCGACAGCGGGTTGTTGTTGTTCACCAATGACGGTGCGTTATCTTATGCGTTAACACGACAAAAGAAAAATATTCCAAGCGTTTATATGGTGCGGGTACATGTTCGTGGTGGATTGAAAGCGGCACCGCAACTGTCATCAAAATTAATGCTCGATGATCAATTGATTGAATTTACTGCCATCGAGCCCTCTGGTGGTGAAGCTGAAAACGTTTGGTATAAGGTATCGATGCCACGTTCAGATCGACGTGCTGCCGTTCGAGCCTTGTTTGCAAGTCATGATTTGACCATCAGCCGCATGATGCAGGTTAATTTTGCAGAAATCGAATTGACTAAAGATATTCCGCGCAGCCGACATCAATCGCTTAAACCAACGCAGATTGCTCAGTTATATCAAGTTGCAAAGTTAGCCGTACCTAAGTTTGGGCCAGTGAAAGCTGATACAGCCAACGATGACGAGAATATTGAAAAATTCAAACCCCGACCCGGTAAGCGTGCACGTGTCAAGCGAGCCACTTATACACCAGCAGTGAAAAGAACACGTCATGACTCTTCTACTGACTCAGCTACAAGACGTCAATTATCATCAAGACAATCTTCTTCGAAAAGTGCTGAACCCATCGTAAGGATCGACAAGCTTGGTAGCGGCCGAAAATCAGCGCCCCGAGCGCGAGGTGGTTCTAACCGACCGTCGCGTCCGACTCAATCACGCCATTAATGTCTAACATCGCAAATAAGCATTGATTAGTTTCCCAGCATTCAGGTAAGCAGCATCATGCATCGTTTCGTTTTGACATTATCATGTGCAGATCGTATGGGTATTGTTGCTGCTGTTGCCAATTTTTTGCTGAAGGAACAGTGCAATATTATCGACAGTGCGCAGTTCGGCGATGATGCTAATCAGCTTTTTTTCATGCGCGTTGTCTTTGCAACTACTCGTGATGTGGATGCAGTTCAAGTGCGTGATTTATTTTCGAGCGTTGCTAACGAATTTAATATGCGTTGGACCATTCACGATGCAAGCGTTAAGCATCGCGTTATGCTGTTGGTTTCTAAATTCGGTCATTGCATGAATGATTTACTATATCGCTACCGCATTGGCGCGTTGCCAATTGAAATACCGGCAATTGTTTCCAATCATCGTGATTTTTATCAACTGGCTGCGGCACACAACATCCCGTTTCATTACTTGCCGGTGACTAAAGATAACAAGGATAAGCAGGAGCAAAAAATTCTTGAGTTGTTCAACGACGAACATTGCGATTTAGTCGTGCTTGCTCGTTATATGCAAATACTTTCGCCGCAACTTTGTGCATCGTTGAATGAGCGCGCAATCAACATTCATCATTCGTTTTTACCTAGCTTTCAGGGCGCCAAGCCTTATCAACAGGCACATGATCGTGGCGTCAAGCTCATCGGCGCAACTGCGCACTACGTTACTGCTGATCTCGATGAAGGTCCGATCATTGAGCAGGACGTATCACGCGTGGATCATTCGATGAGCGTAGACGATTGCGCTGCCGCAGGTCGCGACGTGGAATGCGCTGTATTGGCGCGAGCAGTTAAGTGGCATGTTGAACATCGCATATTGCTGAATGGTAATCGTACGGTTGTATTCCGTTAATCGCAGTGATGTCTCTTCTTGATGCAGAATTGGATGCGCTTGATGAACCGACTATTTATTGATGTACACTGAACTTTAGTAAGCACACATAACCAAACAAAGGATGAAGCAGTGCGGCAATTAACCTATCTTAAGAAAAACACACTTGCATGGTGGGATGTTCCTGATCCTGTGTTGCAACTTCCTACCGATGTGATCGTGCGTCCGCTGGCCGCCGCACGTTGTGATGGTGACAAGGTATTTTTATTCAATGACGTGACTCGACCCATCAAGTTGGGTATGGCTTTGCATTATCTCGATCCCGTTAATCGTGATCTGTTAGGCCATGATCCATACAAAGGGCCATTCGCGGTGGGCCACGAGTGCGTAGGTGAAGTTTACGCTTGCGGTGAAGAAGTAAAAAATTTCAAACGTGGTGATAAAGTCATTGTGCCATGGGCGATTTCATGTGGAAGTTGTGCTCACTGTCATTTAGGGTTGACATCAAAGTGCTTAGACGCAGGTGATACGTTGTTGTCCGCGTTTGGTTTTGGTAAAGGCATGGGCATGTGGGGCGGCATGGTAAGTGATTTCATTCGTGTGCCTTATGCCGATCAATTGTTGGTTGCGATTCCTGAAGGTGTTGATCCGTTGTCAGTCGCCAGTGCGAGCGACAATATTCCGGATGGATGGCGCACCGTCGCTCCTTACCTCAAACGACGGCCACAGGCACCGGTGCTGATCGTTGGCGGTGGTGCAGAAAGTATTGGCTTATACGCTGTTGCTATCGCGATCGCGATGGGCTCCAGCAAAGTCGACTATGTTGATCATCAAGTGCAACGTTTGGAAATTGCAGAGCGCTTGAGCGCAATTGCGATCGAAGTGCCCAAGGCCAAACGCGCAGCGTGGTATCGACAGCATGCACCGCGTATCAAAGGGAATTATCCGATCAGTGTAGACGCCAGTGCACACGCGGATGGTCTGCGCTACGCCATTCGTTCGCTGGCGCCGGGCGGTACCTGCACCTGTGTTGGATATTATTTTCAAAAATCGACCGGTATTCCTTTGATGCAAATGTTTGCCAATGATTCCACGCTACACACGGGAATTTCACATCCACGTGCGACATTAGATGAAGTGCTCGCATTAATTGCTAGCAAGCGTTTCAAGCCTGAGGCAATCACAACTTTGTTGGCTTCATGGGATGATGCAGAACAAGCTTATCTTGAGCGGACTACCAAGGTGGTAGTGCATAGATCTTCTGCGTTTGAATCGGTTGGGCTTGCATAGCGATAAATTGAACCTTCGTATCTCAGCGACAAGATGCACTACAATTAATCTCGTTGCTTATGCAGCTGAAGCTTTATTGTAAATCCGCTGACAAATGCGGAGCAATGATCGCTAACAACGCTTCATACACTTTAGGTGTGCCTGCAACCAGGTTACCTTGTTGCTGATAATCATCACCTGTTAATGTACCCACTCGACCGCCTGCTTCAATAATTAATAATGTCCCTGCAGCAGTGTCCCAAGGTGATAAGCCCATTTCCCAGAAGCCATCAAGACGACCAGCAGCGATATATGCAAGATCGAGTGATGCAGCGCCGGGACGCCGAATACCAGCGGCTTGTTTTGTCACCTCACGGAACATTGCCATATAAGGATCTAGCCATTGAATATTGCTGCGAAAGGGAAAGCCGGTGCCAATCAATGCTCCTTCAAGGGAAATTTGTTTGCTAACGCGAATGCGGCGATCATCCAATCGAGCACCGTCACCGCGTGCGGCAGTAAACAATTCCTGTTTAAGTGGATCATAGATCACACCGCATTCCAATTTGCCACGACGCTGTAATCCAATAGACACCGCAAATTGCGGAAAGCCATGAATGAAGTTGGTGGTGCCATCGAGAGGATCGATGATCCAAACGAATTCATCTTTGCCATCAGTATATTTGGCGCCATCAGTATGTCCGCTTTCTTCAGCGAGGAAGCCGTGATCCGGAAACGCCACGCGAATGGTGTCGATGATATCTTGTTCGGCACGCAGATCGACTTCGGTAACAAAGTCATTACGTTCTTTGCTGCGCACTTCCAATTGATGGACGCGATTCATACTGCGCATAATCAGATCACCGGCACGACGGGCGGCGCGAACAGCAATGTTAAGCATCGGATGCTGCATATATATCAACCTCAAGTGCGGGCGAACTGATAAAGAGCGGGCGTGCGAAAAGTTCGCGACGGTCAGAAAGGGGCGTTAGAATAGCAGCAGAATTTTTTTTGTCACGATGCATTTTTTGTTTGCTCCATGAGTGAATCGACTTTACCTATTCGTGTGGTGTTAGTGCACACCAGTCATCCAGGCAACATTGGTGCAGCAGCACGTGCCATGAAGAACATGGGATTAAGTGAATTACACTTGATCAAGCCTCGTGACTTTCCACATGCAGATGCCGATGCACGCGCAGCGGGTGCGGAAGATGTTTTGCATGCCGCAATTGTGCATGACGATGTGCATGCGGCCATCAATGATTGTGGGTTGGTATTAGGTACTAGTGCTAGGCAACGACACATTCCCTTTATTCCGCTTGCACCGCGTGAATCCGCAAATCTCGCAGTAGCGGCAGCACGTGCGGGTAATCGTGTGGCAATTTTATTTGGCAACGAACGCATAGGTTTGGAAAATGAAGTGCTGTCACTGTGTCATCACCTAGTTACGATTCCCACGAGTGGCGAATACAGCTCTCTGAATCTCGCGATGGCGGTACAGATTATTGTGTACGAGATCTTGATAGCAATGAGCGATAAAGCATTGTCTCTCGAACGCCACGAACCTTTGGCAACCAGTGAAGAGCTGGAACACTTGTATGATCATCTATCCGAAATATTGGCGGAGACTCATTTTCGCGATCGGGCTCGCAGCGGTCATGTCATGACTCGCGTTCGCCGAATTTTTAATCGTGCACAATTGGATCAAAACGAAACGCGAATCTTGCGCGGCATCTTAAGTGCCATGCAGGAAGTGCGGAGTTGATGTTGACTTCAGTGTAATGAATACTTCTATTTATCTTGACTATGCAGCGAGCACGCCAATTGATCCGCGCGTCGCGGAGCGCATGTACGAATGTCTCACGTCATTTGAATTACAAGGCAATCCCGCATCATTGTCACATCGTTATGGACGAGCTGCACGTGAAGTGATCGAACAGGCGCGTGTTCAAGTTGCGAATGCCATTGGTGCTACATCTGCAAGTATTATATGGACTTCAGGCGCGACGGAATCAAATAACTTGGCGTTGTTTGGCGCGGCGCATTACCACGCTGATCGTGGTAAGCACATCGTATCGGCACGCACTGAGCATAAAGCCGTACTTGAGCCACTCAAAAGACTAGAAAAGCAGGGATTCCGTGTCACTTATCTAAAGCCAGATCAGTTCGGTATCGTGCATTCATGGCAAGTACAAGAAGCATTGACTGACACCACCATTCTTGTGTCGCTGATGCATGTGAATAATGAAATTGGCGTGATCCAGGATATCAGTGCGATTGGACAACTATGTCGTGATCGCAACGTAATATTTCATGTCGATGCGGCGCAAAGTACCGGCCGCTTACCCATTGATGTGCGAACAATGAAAATTGATTTGTTGTCAACCACTGCGCATAAAATTTATGGTCCCAAAGGTGTGGGCGCCTTATATGTAAGACGCGATCCTATGTTGGGTTTAGAGCCGATGATACTCGGCGGCGGGCATGAATTGGGTTTACGCGCAGGTACATTGGCTACCCATCAAATCGTCGGATTTGGTTTCGCAATGGAGCTCATGATGGCAGAGCGCGAAGTCGATCAGATGCGCCTGATGACATTGCGCGATCAATTGTGGCGTGGCTTGCAGAATATTGGTGATGTTGATATGAACGGTCATGCAACGCAGCGTGTGCCGAATATTTTGAATGTTGCTTTTCATGGCGTGGAAGGCGAAAGTTTATTACTTGCCTTGCAAGATCTTATTGTTTCCGCTGGTGCCGCCTGTGCGACAGGCTCTGATGAAGCATCGTATGTATTACGTGCATTGGGTCGCAGCGATCAAGCGGCGCAAAGTTCACTACGATTTAGCTTGGGGCGCTTTACTACGGCAAATGATATTGAGATTGCTATTGATTCAGTTACACATGAAGTCTCCCGTTTGCGTGCACTGACAAGCGGACTACCATGAATGTTGTTACTGAGTATTCATCGAGCGTGGTGATGCGCTTCATGAATCCATTTCATGCTGGCACATTGCAAGATCAGGTCAATGTCATCAGTGCTCTGGCTGGATCGCGCGCGAGCGGCGCAAGCGTACGTCTGTGGCTGCAAACAAGCCACAATCAAGTTAAGCAAGTGCGATTCCAAGCCTACGGCTGTCCTCACTTTATTGCGGCAGCAGACATATTGGCCGAATGGTGTGAAGGGCGGTCAGTGGCAGAGTTGTCAAAATGGTCAAGGCAGGCAGTTGAGCAAAGTCTTGAAATACCTGCAGCCAAACGTGGGCGGCTATTGGTGCTTGAAACCGCATTAAATAACATCATTATCCAACTACACACTACTCAAGCTGTCGCCGGTTAGGTAGTATCGATCGCACCCCTTACGATTATTTAAGCCATATGTCTATTTCACTCACTTCCTCCGCTGCCGATCGTATTAAGAACTTTCTGCATTCCCGCGGACATGGTGTTGGCTTGCGCTTGGGAATCAAGAAAACAGGCTGTTCTGGTTATGCTTATGTTGTGAATTATGCGGATGAAATTGGCGCTACCGACATTGTGTTCGAACAACAAGGTGTGAAAGTTCTTGTCGATAAAGAAAGCCTTGGCTATATCGATGGTACCGAAGTGGATTTTGTCAAACAGGGATTGAACGAAGCCTTTAAATTCCGTAATCCCAATGTGAAAGGTGAGTGTGGATGTGGGGAAAGTTTTACTGTTTAGCCAAGCCCTTAAATTGATGCCACGCACTTGGCACATTTCGCTAAGCGGATCAGTTAGATAAATTTGGGTTCCTATTGATTTCGCTGCCCATTTGGTTGCTGATTCAGCACGCCATAGGTACACTCCGTGGCTCTTAATTCCTTGCTGACAGCCTTTTTCCTACAAGGTTTGGCGGCTTTTTCTTGGTTTTTTTACATAAAGGCTGAATTTCAGCCGAGAGGATGAGTTTTCATGGCGATCGAACGTACTTTTTCCATCGTTAAACCAGATGGTGTTCGCAAAAACCTGATTGGCGCGGTATATCAGCGCTTTGAACAGGCCGGTTTGCGTGTTATCAGCGCACGGATGTTGCAACTTAGCCAAGCACACGCTGAAGGCTTTTACGGTGTACATAGAGAGCGACCCTTTTTCAAAGACCTCGTGAAGTACATGACTTCAGGTCCAGTGATGATTCAAGTTCTTGAAGGCGAAAATGCAGTCGCTAAGAACCGCGAGTTAATGGGCGCCACTGATCCAAAAAAAGCTGCCGCTGGAACCATCCGCGCAGATTTCGCTAGCAGCATAGAAGAAAACGTAGTGCATGGTTCAGATAGTGCAGAGAATGCCGCTATTGAAATAGCTTTTTTCTTCGCAGGTTCTGATCTGTATCCACGAGCGAGTTAATTACTAGGCTAATCATCAATGATTTCATTCGATCAACAAGGCACTACTGAGCGCGTGAACCTCCTGGGTCTCACGCGTACTCAGTTGGAAGCGTTGGTGGTCGAGATGGGGGAGAAGCCATTTCGTGCTCGGCAGTTGATGAAGTGGATGTACAAACGAGCGGTGGGAAGTTTTGAAGACATGACGGATCTCGCGAAGTCGTTTCGCGAGCGACTGGCGATGTCAGCGGAGATTCGCGTACCCACGGTTATCTTGCGTCAACATTCCAGTGATGGCACTCGTAAATGGCTTTTAAATGTAGACAAGGACGATAGCATTATCCCTCAAGCTATTGAAATGGTGTACATACCTGAGCCCGGAAGAGGTACTTTGTGTATCTCCAGCCAAGTGGGTTGCGCTATGGATTGCAGTTTTTGCTCCACTGCTCAACAGGGATTCAATCGTAATTTGAGTGCCGCAGATATTGTTGGGCAAGTATGGTTGGCCAATCGCGAGTTATTGGGCGAGAGCGAACCTTCCAATGATACTTCTGAACGGCTCATCACCAATGTAGTTTTCATGGGCATGGGCGAGCCATTGGCTAACTATCGTAATGTGGTTCCTGCGACTGAAATTCTAATGGATGATTTAGGTTTCGATATTTCACGTCGTCGTGTGACAGTCAGCACGTCGGGTTTGGTGCCACAAATGATGAAGCTTGCGGAAGAAACTAACTGTGCTTTAGCGGTATCGTTGCACGCGCCCAATGATGAACTTCGCAATCAACTGGTACCCATCAACCGCAAACACAACATAGCTGAGCTGCTCGATGCTTGCTGGTACTATCTGAATCGGCAGAATGCACGCAATATAACTTTCGAGTATGTGATGCTCAATGGCGTCAATGATCAAATCGAACACGCTCGTGAGCTGGTTGCATTACTCAAGCACAAACCAGCGAAAGTAAATTTGATTCCATTTAATCCATTTCCCAATACTCGTTATACACGTTCACCGGCTGCCGTCATCGAGCGCTTTCGTGACTACTTGAATACCCATGGAGTCATTGCTACTACACGCCGTACTCGTGGTGATGACATTGACGCCGCCTGTGGGCAGTTGGTGGGTAGAGTGCAAGATCGAACAACAATTCGCCTTGGTTCTAAGCGAATGGCGCTGGCGGTGCA
>JAICKZ010000055.1 GCA_025927665.1 Steroidobacteraceae bacterium
GGTCAGAGAGAGTTAACTGCCGTGTAAATAATTACTCTTGATTAAGCAACGATATTGACTTCAATACTTCCACCTGCCGGCAAACTCTTGCCAAGCACCTGCGAACCACGACTCAGTTTTTGGTTAATCATCGTGGTTCGAAGCCACGAAATCTCTTGGATTGGTCTGCTGGCATGCAGATTGCTTTGCTGATACCCAGACAGTTTTTTGACGGAGGCGTTATGACGCAAATACTTGATAACTATCTCGGCATACACCCGCAGGCACTTAAATTAAGTGAATGGCGCGCCGAAGTGTTGGCTGCCAATCTGGCTAATGCTGATACACCCAACTACAAGGCACAGGATGTTGACTTCAAGTCGGCATTAGCGGCAAGCAATACGGCTTCATCATCATTGCCCATGACCGCAACCCATGCTGGGCATATTGCGTTGAACCAGCCCGGAGATGCGTTGACTGCACAATTGAAATACCGCATCCCCAATGCTTCATCGCTTGATGGCAATACGGTGGATGCACAAATGGAACAAGCCAACTTTGCACAGAACGCAGTGCGTTATCAAGCATCACTGACGTTTATCAATGGCATGTTTCACGGCTTACTGACTGCGATAACGGGCCAATGATAATGGTCAGTAATGTACTAATGAATTAACAGAGTAATCATTATGCCTTCATTCAATATTTTCGATGTTGCTGGCTCAGGTATGAGTGCGCAGACAGTGCGTTTGAACACCACTGCCAGTAACTTGGCAAATGCAGACAGTGTCAGTAGCACTGCGGGTGCCGCTTATAAAGCACGTCATCCCGTATTCAAAGCAGTTCAAACCGCATTGAATCAAGCTCAAGCTGGACAACCAGTGAAGGTGCTCGGCATCGCTCAAAGCCAGGACAAATCTCCCGCACGTTATGAGCCTGGTAATCCGATGGCCAATGCAGATGGCTATGTCTATGCATCGAATGTGAATGTGGTGGAAGAAATGGCTGACATGATTTCAGCGTCACGTTCATATCAAAACAATGTGGAAGTGATGAACACTTCCAAAGACTTGATGTTGGCAACACTTAAGTTAGGCCAATAGATCTGATCAATAACCCCGCGTAATTTTTAAGGTATTAATCATGAGTGTAAGTCCAGTGAATTCGAATTCAAATAATGCCGCCAACTTGGGCAGTGCGGCGACAAATTCGATGTCAAGCCTTGGCATCAATGACTTCATTGCATTGATGACGACGCAGCTGAAGTATCAAGATCCGACTCAGCCGCAGGACTCGACGCAATTTGTGGCGCAATTGGCGCAGTTTTCTTCGGTGTCGGGTATTCAACAGATGAATACATCAATTGGTTCGTTGATGGATCAACTCAAGAGTTCGCAAGCATTGAGCGCCACTTCTTTAGTTGGACATGGTGTGTTGATTGACGCAAGTGCAATGCCGGTGAATGCAGGACAAGCAGTGTATGGTGCAGTGAGTACACCTAAAGGTGCATCGAACCTCAACGTGACGGTCACCGATACAAGTGGTCAGGTGGTGCGTCATATGTCAGTCCCGGTACAAGCGGGTATGTCCAATTTCGCATGGGATGGTAATGATGATAGTGGTCAACCTACTGCAGGCGGCACTTACACTTTTACAGCCAGTGCCAATGTTGCTGGACAAGCGGTGGCTGCGACTACCTTGCTGGCAAGCAAGATTGACAGTGTCACCATTGATCCGAGCACCAACACATTGCAGTTAAATACTGACAGCTTGGGCACGGTGACAATGGCCGATGTCAAACAAGTTTTTTGAAATTGAATGAACGTTGATTTTGATTTTATTTTTACTGGAGAAGATCATGGCATTTGGTATAGCACTTAGCGGTCTTTCAGCAGCACAGACAGATCTGGATGTAACCGCCAATAATATTTCCAATTCAGAGACCACTGGCTTTAAACAATCACGCACGGAATTCGCTGAGTTGTTTTCCAGTTCACTGCAAGGCGTGTCATCAGTGCAAGCGGGTAATGGCGTGCGGGTGGCATCCATTGCACAACAATTCTCCCAAGGCAATATTCAGAACACCACCAATAGTTTGGATTTGGCCATCAATGGCAGTGGATTTTTTGCAGTCAGCGCGGGTGGCGCATTGCAATACACGCGAGCCGGTGCATTTAAGGCCGACGCCAACGGCATTGTAGTCAACGACAGTGGACAGCGATTACAAGCTTATCCAACCTTGGCAACGGGCGGATTCAATACCAGCACGTTCAGTGATCTGACTTTGAACACGGGACAAAGCGCGCCTTCCGCCACCACCACTGCGCAAACCATTTTTAATCTTCCAGCCAATGCATCTCCACCAGTCAATGGAACGTTTGATCCCACCGATGCGGCCAGTTACAACGACAGTACGTCATTGACCATGTATGACTCACTCGGCGCCGCGCACACTGGCACGTTGTATCTTGTAAAAACCGCCACGGCCAATCAATGGACAACACACTTGTACGTTGATGGCACAGCTGTGGGTGGTGCGCAACCATTGGCGTATTCAAATGCTGGTGTGTTGACTACGCCAGCGACGGGACAGATTAATTTCGGCAGTTATACGCCATTAACCGGCGCCGCTGCATTGAGTGTGAATTTTGATTTCTCCAAAACCTCGCAATTTGGTAATGCCTTCGGTACTACCAGTATTACGCAGAACGGTTTTACCGCAGGACAACTAACCGGCATTTCTGTCGACAACTCCGGCGTGGTGCAAGCGAATTTTACTAACGGTCAATCACGTGCACTGGGACAAGTGGCGATCGTCAATTTTCCCAACATACAAGGATTGCAAAAATTGGATGGCACTGCATGGGCAGAAACATTTGCTTCGGGTCAACCATTGAATGGTTCACCGGGTATTGCAGGGTTTGGTCAATTGCAATCCGGTGCTTTGGAGGCATCGAACGTAGATATTACCAAGCAGTTGGTCAACATGATTGTGGCCCAACGCAACTATCAATCCAACGCGCAAATGATCTCGACAGAGAAAAACATTACTCAAACTATTATTGATATGGCGCGGTAATGATCAATTTATCCATTATCAATCGGTTTATTAATTGAGAGTTACTGCCAATGGATCGTTCACTCTATGTTGCAATGTCAGGTGCCAAAGAAACTTTGCTGGCGCAAACTGCCAACAATCACAATTTGGCGAATGTCAGTACCAATGGTTTTAAAGCTGATTTATCGGCATTTCAAAGTCGTGCGGTACAAGGTCCGGGTTATGCATCGCGTGTGTATTCGACAGATGCAACCATTGGCTTTGATGACACCACTGGAGCGTTGGCTGCAACCGGTCAAGAGTTGGATGTTGCGGTACAAGGCGATGGATGGATTGCCGTGCAAGCACGCAATGGTCAAGAGGCTTATACCCGCGCAGGCAATTTACATGTGGACGTCAATGGTTTGTTACTCACTGCGACGGGACATCCTGTGATGAGTGATAACGGTCCAATCAGTGTGCCGCCATATAGCGCAATTAATGTTGGTCGTGATGGCACTATTTCCATTGTGCCGGTGGGACAACAGGCAAGTACCATGGCTGCAGTCGGCCGTATCAAATTAGTAAATCCACCGACAAGCTCTTTGCAACGCGGCGATGATGGATTGTTTCGCACCAACAATGGCAATCCTGCAGATAGCGATGCCAACGTATCAGTTGCGTCGGGTGTGCTCGAATCAAGCAATGTCAATGTCGCTGATGCGATGGTGCAGATGATTGAACTTGCACGTCGATTTGATTTGCAAGTGAAGGCGATGAAGAACACCGATGAGAATGCGCAGGTGACTACCAAGTTATTGGGACTTTCATAATCTTGGTCTTTGAATTTATGTTGGGCCGATTTCGTTTTTGAGGTTAATCGTTTATGAACACTGCATTATGGGCTGCAAAAACCGGGTTGGATGCACAGCAAACGCAAATGGCTGTGGTCGCTAACAATCTTGCCAATGTAAACACAACGGGTTTCAAGAAAGGTCGAGCCGTGTTTGAAGACTTGATGTATCAAAACTTGCGACAGGTAGGTGCATCCACATCACAAAACACTGAAGCCCCTTCAGGTTTGTCGTTAGGCACCGGTGTGCGAGTGATCGCAACGGAAAAAGTATATACACAAGGAAGCTTCAATCAAACGGGCAATGGACTCGATGTCGCCATCGCCGGGCGCGGATTTTTTCAAGTGTCTTTACCCGATGGCAGCATTGCTTACACACGCGATGGCAGCTTCCAACTCAATTCTCAAGGCCAACTGGTGACATCCAGTGGTTATGCGGTACAACCCAGTATCACGATTCCACAAGGCGCACAAAGTATCACCATCGGTACAGATGGCACGGTGAGTGCGACGCTTGCCGGCGCAACGACCTCCACTCAAGTAGGCACATTGCAATTAGCTGACTTTGTCAATCCCGCAGGTTTGCAACCCCGTGGTGAAAATTTACTGACTGCTTCCGCATCCAGTGGTTCTGCACAAACCGCAACACCGGGACTGAGTGGGCTTGGTACTTTGCAACAAGGTGCAGTGGAATCGTCCAACGTGAATGTGGTGGAAGAAATGGTGAACATGATTGAAACGCAACGTGCATACGAGATGAACACCAAGGCAATTACCACCACTGACCAAATGTTGCAGTTTGTAAGTCAGAATCTTTAATTGATATTTTCAAGAGCTCATCATGGTTAACGTGTCGATACATCGTGTTACCTACATCATTACGCTTACAATGATGTGTGCCATCACTGGGTGTTCAATGTTCTCGAAACACCACGAAGATTACGCAGTGGCCATGCCCGAAGATCAACCTGGCACTCGGCCAGTTACGGGTGGTATTTATCAGGTCAATCGCGATGTCGCATTGTTTGAAAATCCAATTGCTGGCCGCGTGGGAGATATTCTCACGGTGCATTTAGTTGAAAGCACCACGGCATCGAAAAAATCCAGCACCAATACCAAGAAAGCCAGCAATGGTTCAATCGGTGTGACCAATATATTCGGCCGTACACCCACCATTAAAGGCGTCAATCCATTGCAAGCAGGCATGGCAGATAGCAGTGACTTTACGGGTGAAGGCAATAGTGCGCAGAGCAATAGTTTGGCAGGCGATATCACCGTGACGGTTGCCAAGCGCTATTCCAATGGCAATTTGTTGATACGTGGACAGAAATGGCTCACGCTCAATCAAGGACAAGAGTATGTGCGCATACAAGGTCTCGTGCGTCAAGCTGATGTACAACCTGACAACACCGTGGTGTCAACCAAAGTCGCTAACGCCGTCATTTCTTATGGTGGTCAGGGTGCCCTGGCAGATGCCAACGCCAAGGGTTGGTTGGCAAGATTTTTTGACTCACCCTTGACACCGTTTTGATCACGCGCAAATGAATCGTCACCTGGACATATTATGAAAATCCGTTCTACCTCATTGATGCATCTGTTGCACTCACTGTTGATCGTTTTGATCGCAGTGCATAGCAATGTCGCATGCGCGGAACGCGTGAAAGATCTTGCTTCTGTTGCGGGTGTACGTACCAATCAATTAGTGGGTTACGGATTAGTTGTGGGTCTGGATGGCACGGGCGATCAAACTTCACAAACAGCATTCACCATTCAAAGCATTCGCAACATGTTATCCAAATTTGGTGTCACCATTCCCAGCGATGTTAATCCACAATTGAAGAATGTCGCGGCGGTCACGGTGATCTCCGAATTGCCACCTTTCACCAAACCAGGTCAGCATATTGATGTGACAGTGTCATCGGTTGGCAATGCGCAAAGTCTTCGTGGCGGCGTGTTATTGATGACACCCATGCGCGGTATCGATGGTGAAGTGTATGCCATTGCACAGGGCAACATGGTGGTCAGCGGATTTGGTGTGGCGGGAAAAGATGGTTCGCGCTTGACAGTCAATGTTCCCAGTTCGGGTACGGTGCCGAATGGCGCGACAGTTGAACGTGAAGTGCCAAGTAACTTTGCAAGTACTCCATACGTAGTACTGAACCTCAACACGCCGGACTTCACCACCGCAAGCCGTTTGGTCGAAGGCATTAATAAAGTATTGGGTGAAGGTACGGCACAAGCGATGGACGCGGTTTCAATCAAGGTTGCCGCACCAACGGACGTGAGTCAACGTATTTCCTATTTATCTACACTCGAGACCATGGAAGTAGAACCCGGAGATGCGCCCGCACGCGTGATTATCAATTCGCGTACTGGGACCATTGTCATTGGCTCAAGAGTACGAGTCATGCCCGCAGCGGTGTCACATGGTTCACTCACGGTTAGCATTACTGAACGGAGTGATGTCTCACAACCTGCTCCTTTGTCACGCGGCGCAACCACGGTAACCACGCAACGCAGTGAAGTCAAAGTGGAGCAACCCGATGCGCGTATGTTTGTATTCAATGCAGGTGTGGACTTAGATTCGATTGTACGAGCGGTCAATCAAGTGGGAGCGACGCCGGCTGACTTGGTTGCCATTCTGGAAGCCTTAAAACAAGCGGGCGCATTGCGCGCCGAGCTGATTGTTATTTAGCGATCATTCAACAGACAACCTATGACTGTTCCTCCCAATAATGCTGCTTTCTACGCCGATTTCAAAACGTTGTCGGCACTTAAGCATGAGGCCAAGACGGATAGTCAAAAGGCATTGCGTGGCGCAGCACAACAATTTGAAAGTTTATTTATCAATGAAATGTTGAAGAGTATGAGGCAGGCCACTTCGTCCGTGGGTGATTCAATCACCGGTGGTAACGAAATGGATATGTATCAAGGTATGTATGATCAACAGATCGCCACGCAATTATCAAAGAGTAAAGGATTCGGCTTAGCTGATTTATTGGTACAACAACTTAACCGCAGCGGCATGGTCAAGAGCAACGCCGTGACATCTAGTTCAGTTGATAAAGCAGGCCAGGGAAATGACGCAACCAAATCGATTGATAACGAAAATAAGGATAATACGGGTATCAAATTGCACCCAGGTAAAGCAATTTCATTAGACAAGCGCTCTCGTATTCAAGCGCCAGTTAAGAGCACTGTACCGATTAAATCAACTGCAATGCGATTCACATCGCCTGCCGATTTTGTCGAGAAGATGTGGCCACATGCACAGCTGGCAGCGCAGAAGCTCGGTGTTGATCCCACCACATTGATCGCCCATGCTGCGTTGGAGACGGGTTGGGGTAAGCATGTTCCTCGTCATGGTGATGGTAGCAGCAGTCACAATCTATTTGGTATCAAGGCCAGTCATCAGTGGAACGGTAACAGCATTGATGCAAATACATTGGAATTTTCGCAGGGCGTCACGAGCAAACGCGTTGAACGTTTTAAAGCCTATGACTCGCCCGCCGAATGCTTCGCCGACTACGCAAGCTTATTGGCCAGTCATCCACGATATGGCGCGACATTGAACACCGGCATGAACACTGCAAAATTTGCGAATGCCTTGCAGCACAGTGGTTACGCAACCGATCCCAAGTATGCGCATAAGTTAGAAGCCGTAGCACACAACGTTATGTCGCTTGTCGCTGCCATCAATGGAAATTCAACGACGCAATATGCCCATGTTTCTCAAGCACACAGTTCACATGCCGATACTTGATTGTGAGGCCGATGCTTGATCATGAGTAATTATCAAATGTCAAAATCGTACGCATTGAGAAACATTCATGTCTGACATGCTTTCAACCGGAGTATCGGGGCTGCTGGCTTTCCAGACATCACTGGCCACGACCAGCCACAATATTTCGAATGCAGCCACACCTGGCTATAGTCGTCAGTCTACTTTGCTTGCGGAAAACATCCCGCAACTACAAGATGGCGGTTGGGTTGGTAGTGGTGTAAACGTCACGTCGATTAGACGCACCTACGATGATTTGCTTGCAGGTCAGGTGCGTGCAGCTTCCAGTAACAAAAACCAATGGAATATTTACACTTCATTTTCTGATCAGATAAATAATCTGTTCAGTGATTCAACTAGTGGTATCAGCTCCGCATTGCAGGATCTTTCCAACTCGTTTCAAAGTGTGGCTAATTCGCCAAGCTCCAGTGCTGAGCGACAAGTGCTGCTATCCAAGGCGCAGGCATTGACGACAACGTTGCAGTCATATGGCGCACGCTTGGATCAAGTCACGACTCAAGCCAATTCACAATTGGATGCTGAAGCCAGCACCATTACTGGGCTTGCAAAAAATATTGCGAATCTCAATGCGCAGATTCTTGCCGTGTCTGGACGCAATAACACTCCGCCCAATGATTTATTGGATCAACGTGATGCATTGATAGATCAACTTTCACAACATATCAATGTCAGTACGATCAATCAGTCTGATGGTGAAGTCAATGTCTTTATAGGCACTGGGCAAGCGTTGGTGTTGAGCACCAATGCGGGCGCGCTTGCAACACAAACCGATCTTTTTGATGCCAGTCGACGTACCTTCATTTTGAAGAACGATACGGGCAGCGTCGATATCACCAATACATTAACCGGTGGCACGGTAGGTGGATTGTTGAACTTTCGCAGCAGTATTCTTGATCCCGCAAAAAACAGTCTGGGACAAATTGCGGTGGCAGTGACTGCGGCAGTCAATCAACAACAAAATGCAGGTTTGGATTTGAACGGCAACCTAGGCAGCAATCTGTTTAGTGTTGGCGGTGTTCAAGTGCTCGACAATGCTAACAACGCCGGGACAGGTACATTGAGTGTTACACGAAGTAATGCTCAACAAATTACCACGAGTGATTATTTGCTCAGCAAAACCGCTGGTGGTTGGGCCTTGCAACGCACTGATACCGGTCAAGCGGTGACATTGAGCGGCGCAGGCACCAATGTCAGTCCCTTTGTTGCGGATGGTTTATCAATCGTAGTGGGCGGCGTTGCAGCCACCGGAGATCGCTTCTTGATTCAACCGACAAGCGGTGCAGTGGCTGGATTGCAAATTAATCTTACCGATCCAAAAAGTATTGCAGCGGCTGGACCGATCATTACTTCTGCGAACACGACTAATACCGGTGGCGCCACTATTACACAAGGCACGGTGACCGACGCAGCCAATGTAAATTTATTAAATTCAGTCACGATTCAATTTTTATCGCCAACGACTTACACCACTGATGGTGGTACGACGACGAATGCTTATACCAGTGGCCAACCCATCAATGTCAACGGCTGGCAGGTGAGTATTAGTGGAACACCAGCTACTGGTGATTCCTTCAACGTGATTAAGAACAGTAATGGCACGGGTGACAATCGCAATGCATTGTTGCTGGCGAATACGCTTGATAAAGGCTATTTGAGCAGCGGTACGCTCTCCGTCAACAACGCCGTTGGAAACTGGATTGCAGATATAGGTGTCAAATCCAGTCAGGCTCAATCGAACCTGACTGCGCAGTCAGCAGTATATGACGATGTGTATGCCACACAGCAGAACAACTCGGGTGTTAACCTTGATGAAGAAGCAGCCAACATGATTCGTTATCAACAAGCTTACTCTGCGGCAGCTAAGATCATTGCGACTTCCAAGACTTTGTTTGATTCACTGTTACAAGCAGTAGGATAATTGTTATGCGTATTGCAACTTCAGTCATTCACAGCAGTGCATCAAATGCCATCCTTCAAGCCGAAGCAAATCTATCGCAAACACAAAACCAGATATCCACTGGCGTTAGAGTACAGAAGCCTTCTGATGACCCGGTGGCGGCAGTGCGCATTGCAAGTTTGCAACAGCAACAACAGGCCAATGATCAATATGGTAAAAATATTTCTGCAGCAACCAGCCGACTCAACTTGGATGAGCAAGGGTTGACCGATACCACGACGTTATTGCAACGCGTACGTGAACTGGTGGTCGAAGGCGCAAATACCGGAACCCTGTCACCGAGCGATCGTCAATCGATTGCAACAGAAATATCGACCAACTTGCAGGCGTTACAAGATATTGCCAATCGCAAAGATAGCAATGGCGACTATCTTTATTCAGGCTTGTCGGCGCAAACACAGCCTTTCGTCACCAATGCCAGTGGCACAGTACAATACGCAGGTGACCAGAGTTCACGCTTGATACAGGTTGGACCATCGCAACGGGTGATTGATGGTCACTCTGGTTATGATGTGTTTGTAAATATCCCGCAGGGCAATGGCACTTTTTCCACAGCGGCAAATTCCGCAAATGTTGGTTCTGGCGTCATTGATGTTGGCAGTGTCACCAACAAAGCGCAATGGGTTGCAGACAACTACACACTTACTTTTACCGGCGCGACCACTTATCAAATAACCGATTCACTTGCCAATGTAGTGACGACAGGCAACTATATCGCAGGGAGTGCCATTGCTTTCAATGGTGTACAAGTTGCTGTGAGTGGCGCACCTGCCACTGGCGATAGTTTTTCAATTAACAAAGCCAGTACCGAGGATATTTTCACTACATTAAAAAGTATTATCAGCACATTGAATCAACCGGGTAGTTCCGACACCATTAATGCAAAGATTTCCACTACCTTGGGAAATAGCCTGCAACAGCTTGATCAGATTTCAAATCACATATCAGTCGTCAGTGCTCAGGTGGGAGCACGACTTAATTCACTAGATACCGCTGAATCGGCACGACAGGATGATAATGGCAATATTGCAAAGTCATTATCTGATTTGCGCGATGTGGATTATGCCTCAACGATCACCAAGTATAACGAACAACAAGTCGTGCTACAGGCGGCGCAGCAGTCATATGCAAAGATTGCACAATTGTCGTTGTTCAGTTTTCTTTAGGCTGGGTAGATAAGTTTCGTGACTTAAGATTGAGATACCACTGATAAGTGTCAGTGGCCATGGATTTGGTGATGCTGTCCATTGCATCACAAGTGGTACGCAATACTTGACCGATGATGCCGCCCCGTGCAGAAGTATGTAAACCATTGAAGGTTTCTACTGCGGTTCCGTCGCGCAGCACCTCGGCTTTTATTGCCAGCTTGCGGCTTTTAATCTTTGCATCTGTCGCATCGCCGTTAACGCTGAGTATAGTGAATTGCAGTACGTCGTCATCTCGGTCTGCGTTATTAATTTGCGCCAGGCGCTTGAGCGTCAAACTCTTAGAGAAGGCATCGATCGTATGATCAACAAGATTTGTTTCGATACCGCAATCACTGACAATTTGTGATCGTAAGTCCGCCGCTGCGTACTGAACATTGGTATTGATCCATATATTTTGCGATTGCAGTTGATGTAGAGTGGAGCCTGAAGTGAAACCACTGAGTGTATTGTTCAAGCTTGCAGGTAAGGTCTTGCTCTGCAGAGTCGACGTTAACCATTTATAAATTTCCACCGCAATATCGCCAGCATTCTTTTCCATTGTTTCGCATACATCGGTTTGGGCTCGTGAAGTATGGGTTTTAATCACCCATTCAAATGATTTGCCATTTTCAAACAACTCTGCTTTGACCGTTAGCGATTTCGGGTCCAGCCATTGTCCATTGGTAGCTGCGGCTTGCGTGATCGACAACGTCAATAACTTTCCGGGTCTTTTAAGGTTGATAATTTCCACACGATCTATTTTTGCGAAACCGGATTTTTCAAGTTGATATGCGACTTCGGAGCCAACGGTTCTTTCCAGCCCGACGCAATCCTTGCGAATCACATCAGGAATGGTGAGGTTGGATTCATAATGCGCAGGCACTTCCACTGATAGCCATTCAAGTGCGGACGCAGAGGTAGCCAGAGAAGCGCCCAGACTTATCAAACTGATTTGTACAAATAAGATGAATTGCGAATCAAGTGAACGCATTTAAATTCCCCGGATATCGAATGATCAGTCATTAATCGAACTGAACGATATCGTTATTGTTGCGTTCCAGGCAATTCATTCTCTAAACGACGACGATTTCGTGCCGATCAATCTACTTTATTTGCTGGCAAGAGAATTTTGTTTTTCTGGTGCACAAAAGGATACGCAAACACGGTGAACAACACAATCAATACGCCAACATAGAATCGACCACTAAGTTCGCGTTGCTCGCTAAAAAAAATGATACCAAGAATGACGGTGTATACCGGCTCCATGTTGATAGCGAACAACGAACCAAATGCAGTGACGTGTCGCATGGCTTTAAAGGTCAGTATGAAAGGCAGTGCAGTACACAACACCGCCAATATCAAGAGCAAAATGATATCGTGAGACTGCGGCCATACAAAGGCCGACTCATGTGCAGGTAATAGCGGCGAAAGTAAGGTGATGAACAACCAAGCGGCAGCCATTTCAATCGCGGTCATTGTGAAGGCATCACTGTGGTTGATGTAACGCTTGTTCAGGATTGCAACCAACGCAACAAATACCGCGGATAAGAATCCCAACAACAATCCCGTCAACATATGAATGGGAGTGCCGCCTGCAATCAATATGACGCCAGGAATGATCAACAATCCCAATACAACTTCGGCAGTTTTTATTTTCTGACGTAACAACAACGGTTCAATGAATGCAACCAGCATGGACGCCAATGCCAAGGTGGTTGCAGCAATAGAAGAATTGGCCAATTTCACTGAACCATAGAAGCACAACCAATGTAAGGACAACACAATGCCGATGACAAAGTAGGTCAGCAATAATTTGCCAGTCAGAATACGCAGGCCTCGCCAAGTTGCAGGCAGAGTCAATAAGAAAACCGTAACGATGAGCACCCGCCACCATACCAACGGCGTTGCAGGTAAAGTGATGAGTCGGCCGAGAATAGCAGTGAAACCAAACAACACCACGCTGAAGTGCATTTGCGTCCATGCAAGCAATGCTGTTGGTTTTTGGTTCATGTGCTGGTTGACATACATCAGCTTAATTGGCGCCGGAGTATTTTATCTTGTCCCAATGCAACACGATTTTCTTTTCATACAAACCAGCTTCGGTTAGATCAGCATCAGTCCACTTGCCATCCGGATTGGTGCCATTCTTTAATTGTGATGCGCCTTCTTTTTTATCGCTCAACGCCCAATTGCAATGCGTAAGATGATTTTTACGCATGAATTGCAACCAACGCTCGGTTTCTTGCTTATCGATGGCACCATCACCATTGGCA
>JAICKZ010000189.1 GCA_025927665.1 Steroidobacteraceae bacterium
ATCAACTGGGTGATCCCGCCGAAGGCCGTTTGGCTGTTGCATTGTCCTATCGAACTAATGCATCTTGCCCCGCTGGAGAGCCAACAGGTATTTCAGGCCGATCGCAAATTCAATCGGCAGATACCAAAGTTGATTTGTCGAATGTTGATGGTGTGATGTTCAAACACCCATGGCGCGAGAATCGCATCATGCGGAAGTAAGTTAGTATGAGCGGTTGATGACCACTTCGACCGCTGATGTTGCGTGACAATGCATGCTTCAGTGTTTGTTGTATTTATATAAATATTCCAAAGGGGAACTTCATGAAGGCCGCAAGGAATTTTTGTGTACTCTGCGTTTTTATGGGAGCAACAGTATGCTTGTTCGTCAGCAGTGCGCTCTACGCAGAGGATATTGTCGGAAATTTGGCGATCAATCAGGTAACGGTCTATCGAAAAGGTGCCATGGTTTCGCGCACCGGACAAGTAATGTTATCGGCAGGAGCTCAGCGGCTGATCATAAAAGGATTGCCGGCCAATCTTGACAATAGAACCTTGCGTGTCGCCACCGACTCAACTGCAGTTCAACTAGGTGAAGTTGAAGTTAGCAAAATCAATGAGAGCCATTTTGTGAGCCCAGCGGAACGAGAATTGCGTTCCAAGTTGGAAGATAAGACGGATCAACGTGTCGTTATTCAAGACGAAATTAACACAGCAGAAACACAGCTGAAGTTACTGGATTCTTTGGCAACCAATCCTGTCGGCAGTGCTTCAAAAGCGCCGATTGATGTTACTAACCTTACCGCAGTTCTCGGTACCATCGCTACCGGCGCCACTACCGCGCGAGCAAAAATTCGTGAAGCCCATTTACGACAGCGCGCACTTAATCGGGAAATCGATACAATCAATGCAGACCTTGCCAAGGTAGCCACTGAAAGAAAACAAAGCACTGAGATTCGAATATCACTCGATGCAAAAACGGCTACTACTGCTCCAGTCTCGTTAACTTATGCAGTAGAAGATGCAGGGTGGAATTGGGTATATCAAGCTCGCTTAGACACGATTAAAAAGAAAGTCACTCTCGAACGTCAAGGTGAGGTGCGACAAGGAAGTGGTGAGGATTGGAAAGACGTGCATCTTACTCTGACGACATCAGAACCATCGGCTGATGTGACTACTCCCAACATTGTGTCTCAGTTTCTCGATCTGCAAGTTCCCGATGGCTTAAAGAAAGCTAATGTGTTTGCGAGTAGTCCAAGTATGAAGCCGCAAAGTGTTGCTCTTGAGGAGATGGTAGCGACCGGATATAGAAAAAACGCATCGGTCTCTGCAACGCAATACGCAATTGAATACGCTGTGCCAGGAGTCATTACATTGCTTGCTGATAGGCAGTCGCGAATTTATCCCATCGCTAATGACATCTTTGATACTGATCTGGTAGCACGAGTCGTCCCTAGTGCCCAGCATGCAGCTTTCCTTGAAGCAACATTCAAATCCCCAAACGACGTGCCTATCGAAGCTGGACAACTACAACTCTATCGCGATGGTGCATTTGTTGGCGAATCAGATACGCCGACTTTTCTTCCGGGTGCAGAGGTGCGTCTGCCCTTTGGAAAGGATGAACGTATCCACATCGATATTCGCAATGAGGCCGCAAACTCAAATGAGAACGGCCTTATCAATAAGCAGATATCAATTGAGAAGAAGCAGCGCTTTGAAATCACTAGTTATCACAGCAATGTCATACCTGTGGAAATACTTGATCTAATACCAGTCAGTAAGAACGCTGATATCAAAGTGGAAATACTCAAGGGAGCAACTGAGGCGACTGCCAAAGACTTTGATGGCAAAGCAGGTGTAATGTTGTGGCGTTTTGATGCGCAACCACAAAAGCTAACTAGCATTCGACATTACTACTCAATTCGCTATCCAAAAGACAAGCGACTAGAGATTTCTAATGAATCCTCTGAATAGGCACGCTTGATAATATCCGAAGCAAATCTCTATCACGGTACTTACACTAGTGTGATATGGGAACCGCTCATGCTGTGAGCCACTGAGCAAAGCTTCGGCTTCATACTGTATCGCATAAATTAAAGTGCATGATTCTCTATTGTCATCTGGAATCGGTTGCTGATCGCCTCAATACAACTATTCGAACCCCAGCCTTCCTCGAGTAACCGTGAGCGTACTGGTAGAACTTTGTTTTTCCAGTTGAAATAGATATGGTTGAGCCATCCAGATAGACATCCAGCTATACGTGTCATTAGGAATCCCGGTCCGCTTCGACGGCAGTCAAGACTTCCTGTGGAGAAATAACACCCTGTTTCGAACGAACGACCCCACGGGAAGTGCCTTCAGCGATGATTACATCGCCGCGTCGAAAAACATGAGTCATATAGAAATATTTTTCGTCCCATTTATCCAGCGTCATGACCATGTCGAACCTTGCGAAGCAGCGTAACGGCTTTCGGTACGTCATCGTGTGTTCGGCGATAATCGGAGCCCACTTTCGGCGAACCATCGTTTTGAGAAGGCCGGTGCGTATGAAAAGGTCGACTCTATTCAGATCACATAGAGTCAGGAAACGACCGTTATTCATATGAAAGTTGATGTCCAGGTCATTTGGTAGCACACGCAACCTTAGACTGCTCACGGACTTCCCAACCGGGAGGCGTTCTCTGAAAAGAGAAAGAACAAAAACGTAGACCAATCTGAACCATAAATTCATGGAAATCTCCTGTAAGGGGCTGAGCATAACATTCCGAAACGCTAACGAGCATGAGGCAGAGACTCTCGCTTCCATCAGAGTAGAAGCGATGCGAGAAAGCTTAGGACAGATCGGTCGGTGCGACGCAATGCGAGCACGAGAAAGGTTTTTGTCAGGATTTTCGCTGCACACACCCGTCATATTCTGAATGAAGGAAAGAATGTTGGCTTCTTTGTTATTAAGCCTAAGACTAATGAACTGTTACTGGATCACTTATACATTCTTCCCAAAGATCAAGGTCTCGGTATTGTTTCTGCCGTCTTAACCAGAATCATTGCAGAAGCCGAACAAGCGGGTCTTCCTGCAGATGTTGGAGCACTACGAGAAAGTGCATCAAATCGCTTCTACAAGCGGCATGGGTTCGTATTGGTTGAACGGAGCCAATTCGATAATTATTATGTTCGCTATAATACACTCTAACTTTTTATCGGAAGGGAAGACCGTGGGTGTTTAGCTTTGAATGGATGCCTAACAAACAGATGCTTTACTAGATGTGCAATCTGATCATGCTTCAGTTAATTTAATGGACGCAGAGTCAGTTCAACAAAGGTATCTCTATGTCGATTGAAACTTTGAAATCACTATTCGATTACAAGGCATGGGCCAACCGTGAGTTGTTCCTTCTCCTAATCTCTTTACCAGCCGAACATGCCGAGCAGCTGCATACCTGCATTCGTACACTCAATCACATTTATGTTGTAGACAGAATTTTTCAGGCCCATCTCAGTGGAGAGGCAAGCGTCTTTAATGCCACAAACACAAAGGAAACCCCCGTCCTTCTGCAGCTGCGCGAAGACGTTGAGGCAACAGATGCTTGGTACATAAATTATGTTTCCACGCTTTCCTCATCAGCGCATTCTGAAATTCTAAACTTCACCTTTACTGATGGCGACCAAGGTCGCATGTCCAGAGAAGAAATTCTCCTTCATGTTATCACTCATGGTGGCTATCACCGAGGCAACGTTGGTCAGGTTCTCAAGTCAATTTCGATTGCGCCGCCTCGCGATCTGTACACGAAGTTTCTGCATCAAAGCGAGCCCGAAAGGCGGCATTAGGACTACACATCTTTTTTTAGGATAAGAATTATGCGTTCAGTATGGTTTTATCTGGTTGGACTCTCTCGACCCGATGTTCTCGCGTGCCTACATCGGCATGGCTTTCATCTGATCGAGGGTATAACGACGCGCGGCACAAATTTGCGACATGAAACCGTGAAAGGCCTTTATGTATCCTGCGGAGATTATTTCAGTGACATGTGGAAGGGGCTTGACGAAGAGTTTCAGGAACTACAACGTGCCATTGATGGGCTTACTCCCACAGTCCACGTTAGTGTGGGTATTTCTGGGAACATAGCTGGAGATTCAGAGGTGCGATGGCTGGCGCGCTGCCTTTTAGAAGAATATCCCGGTTTCTCTTTCAATGACTTCCTTGTCTATACCCATGCTTGGCCTCTTGCTGAGATCAATAAAGATGAGAAATTTGATGGCCTTGGCTTCTTTGACTACCGAAGTCATTTTGAGCGTACCAGAGCGAGAAACGATGCGTAACCCATCGCTGGTTGCCTGATGACTCAGTCGATAAACCTGAACGTTAATTGATCAGTGAGGTCCACAAAGCGATCAATCAAACGGATGTTGTTTGATAATGGTTTCGTTGCGATCAGGGCCCGTGGAAATAATTGACAATGGGGCCTCTACCAATTGTTCCAAACGATTGAGATAAATTTGTGCATTCTTCGGTAATGCATCGAAGGATCGAATACCGACGGTACTGTCCTTCCAGCCTGGATAATCTTCGTACACCGGTTCGCAGATTGATAATGCTTCTGCACCGACCGGAAAGATATCACGCAGTTGACCTTTTACTTTGTAACCTACTGCGACCCGCACGGTATCAAGACCATCGAGCACATCCAGCTTGGTAAAACAAATGCCATTGACACCATTGAGTTGCACTGCACGCTTGAGTGCTGCCGCATCAAACCAACCACAACGTCGTGGCCGACCGGTAACAGATCCAAATTCATTACCTTTAACACGCAAATGTTCGCCGATTGCATCATTCAATTCGGTTGGGAAAGGACCGGCACCAACACGTGTTGCGTAAGCCTTGGCCACACCTAACACATAACCTAATTTACTCGGCCCGACACCTGCACCTGCTGAAGCCTGGCCCGCTACGCAGTTACTGGAAGTGACGAACGGATAAGTTCCATGATCAATATCCAGCAATGCTGCTTGAGCACCTTCAAACAGCACGCGCGATCCCTGCGACATCAATGCATTTAATTCACCGGAAACATCGGTGACCATTGGCTTGATCTTTTCAGCCAATTCCATGGTTTGATCAAGCGTGATTTGAAAATCAACCGTATCAGCTTTAAAAAAATGTTTGAGTAAGAAGTTGTGGTACTCCAACACTTCACGCAATTTAGAAGCAAAGCCTTCTTTAGAAAAGAAATCTTGAACACGAATGGCACGGCGTGCAACCTTGTCTTCATACGCAGGGCCAATACCACGACCTGTGGTACCGATTTTTGCCTCACCTTTGGCGACTTCGCGTGCTTGATCAATAGCAACGTGATAGGGAAGCACTAACGCACAAGCTTCTGAAATACGTAAACGATCGACCACATTCAATCCGGCTTTTTCAAGTTCAGCGATTTCATCCATCAATGCGCGCGGCGATAACACCACACCATTGCCGATATAACACTTCACGTTACTGTGTAAAATGCCAGATGGAATCAGACGCAAAATAGTCTTCTTACCATTGATGACCAAGGTGTGACCCGCGTTGTGTCCACCCTGAAAGCGCACCACCGCAGCAACGCGATCCGTCAGTAGGTCAACGATCTTGCCCTTACCTTCATCACCCCATTGCGCGCCAATCACCACGACATTCTTCATATACACATTCCAGAGAAAAATATTCAGTTAGTAACTCAATCATGCATTCAATGATTGCGTACCATGTATAACAACGCCAATCCCATCATCATGCTGACAAAACCAGCAATGCGTAATTGACTATCGTTCAGACTCGTAAACGATGTCATGGCACGGCGCAATGCAGCGGGATTCAGAAAAGGCATGATGCCTTCAATCACCAGATACAACGCCAGGCCTGCAAGTAAATCCGACCAATTCATCATGTTAGTTAGTTGGCCTAGCGCGCCGCTGGCTTATTGAGATAACGAAAGAAATCACTATCAGGCGACACCACCAGCACATCGTCCGATTTACCAAGCGAGGTACGATAAGCTTGCAGGCTGCGGTAAAATGAATAGAACTCCGGGTTGCGGTTATAAGCAGCGCTGTAAATTGCTGCTGCTTTAGCGTCTCCATCACCTCGAATGATGGCTGCCTCACGCTTTGCATTGGCGATGGTTTCAACTTGCTCACGATCCGCTTGTGCTTCGATTTCCTGTGCGGTGGCTTCACCTTGAGCTTGATACTGTGCCGCATTCTGCTTAAAGCCATTGCGCATGGCGTTATATACCGAATCGTTGTAACTGTCAGGCACGCTGATCTTACGGATCCTTGCGTCAATTAACTTTATTCCCAGTGATTTAGCACCGCTACTCACTACATCGAA
>JAICKZ010000255.1 GCA_025927665.1 Steroidobacteraceae bacterium
GCAAAAAATGTGGGATTACATTTACGAACCTTCCGCAGCCGAATTGCTGGATGGCGTATTGATGCGTTACATCGAATCGCAGGTGTATCAAGGTGCGGTTGAAAACGTCGCTTGCGAAATGGCAGCGAGAATGGTCGCGATGAAGAGTGCCACCGATAATGCAGGCAACCTGATTAGCGAATTGCAATTGATTTACAACAAAGCGCGTCAAGCAGCGATAACCAAAGAGTTGTCCGAAATCGTTGGTGGTGCGGCGGCGGTCTAGTTTTATATAAGCTGGGTTATAACTCAGCATCATTGAAGAGATGAGTTATCAGGGTTCAATGAGTTTGCATGGAGCACTAACGTCATTTCCACGGAAGTGGGAATCCAGTAGAAATTCTTGTTTTACTGGATCCCCGTCTATATGGGGATGACGAATAAGCAGATTGAAAGGTTTAAATAGGTTGTGCTGAGTCTTCGAAGCGCAACGAGAGATTTTGAAAGTTGGTGAATCACATAAGTGATTCAAAGAGGAAATGAAAATGTCTACCGGCAAGATTGTACAAATCATCGGCGCAGTGATCGACGTGGAATTTCCACGCGACAACATCCCAAAAATTTATGAAGCCTTGAAGCTTGTTGAAAACGGTTTGACGCTCGAAGTACAACAACAATTGGGTGATGGTGTCGTGCGTACCATTGCAATGGGCGTATCAGAAGGTTTGCGTCGTGGTTTGGAAGTCACTGCCACCGGCAATCCTATCGCGGTACCGGTTGGCAAAGCCACACTGGGTCGTATCATGGATGTACTGGGCGCGCCACAAGATGAACGTGGCCCGGTAAACGCCGAAGCGTATTGGCCCATTCATCGTCCCGCGCCTTCTTATGATGAACAGGCAGGTGGACAAGACTTATTGGAAACGGGCATCAAGGTGATTGATCTGTTGGTGCCATTTGCCAAGGGCGGCAAGATTGGTTTGTTCGGTGGTGCTGGTGTGGGCAAGACCGTGAACATGTTGGAACTGATCAACAACATTGCGAAAGCGCACTCGGGTTTGTCGGTGTTCGCAGGGGTGGGTGAACGTACTCGTGAAGGTAATGATTTCTATCATGAAATGGCGGAGTCCGGTGTCATCAAACTCGATAACTTGCCTGAATCAAAAGTAGCGATGGTGTACGGACAGATGAATGAACCACCGGGCTGCCGTTTGCGTGTGGCACTTTCTGGTTTAACCATGGCGGAATATTTCCGTGACGAAAAGAATGAACAAGGCAAGGGTCGTGATGTGCTGTTGTTCATTGATAACATTTATCGTTACACCTTGGCAGGTACTGAGGTGTCTGCATTGCTCGGTCGCATGCCTTCAGCAGTAGGTTATCAACCGACGTTGGCTGAAGAAATGGGTGTATTACAAGAACGTATTACTTCCACCAAGACGGGGTCGATCACTTCTATTCAAGCCGTCTACGTGCCTGCGGATGACTTGACCGATCCTTCACCTGCAACCACCTTCGCGCATTTGGATGCAACCGTCGTGTTGGATCGCCAGATTGCAGCACTGGGTATTTATCCTGCGGTGAATCCACTCGATTCAACCAGCCGTCAGTTGGATCCGCTGGTGATCGGTGAAGAGCATTACAACATCGCACGTGGTGTGCAAGCCGTACTACAACGCAATAAAGAATTGCAAGATATCATCGCAATTTTGGGCATGGATGAATTGTCAGCTGAAGACAAACAGACCGTATCCCGTGCGCGTAAAATTCAACGCTTCTTGTCGCAGCCTTTCCATGTGGCCGAAATATTCACGGGCAGTCCCGGTAAGTATGTGTCGTTGAAAGACACCATTCGTGGTTTCAAAGGCATCCTTGCTGGCGATTACGATGCATTGCCTGAACAAGCCTTCTACATGGTCGGCTCCATCGAAGAAGCGGTGGAAAAAGCCAAGACGTTGCAATAACGCCGCATAGATGAACAAACCGATTAACAATTGAGTTAAGAAGCAATCATGGCAACCATTCATGTAGACATCGTCAGTGCCGAAGGTGAAATCTTCACTGGCGAAGCCACGATGGTGTTTGTGCCTGCAATCATGGGCGATATCGGCATTGCACCTCATCATGCACCATTGATTACCACACTGAAGCCTGGTGAAATTCGTGTGCAGCAGGTTTCAGGTGAAGAGCAACATATCTATGTTTCTGGTGGTGCACTTGAAGTACAACCGCACTTGGTAACGGTATTGGCTGACACTGCAGTGCGCGCCAAAGATTTGGATGAAGCAGCAGCAATACAGGCCAAGCAACGCGCAGAAGAGGCTTTGGCCAATCGCAGCGGTGCGGTGGATATTGCTGAAGCACAAACTGAATTGTTGCGTGCAGTGGCGCAATTAAAAGCAATTGAGCGTTTGCGCAAGATAAAGCAATAATTGTAGAAGGTCAGTTTCTGAAGTAGGGCGCACTAAGCGTAGCGCAGTGTGCAAGACTCAATGACGAGTTGATGCTTAACGGTGTATTGCGCTGCGCTTGATGCACCTCACGAGAAAAGGTTTTCATCATGCCGCTCTCCATTGTCATTCTTGCTGCCGGTCAAGGCAAGCGCATGCAATCCTCACTGCCTAAAGTGCTACAGCCATTGGCAGGCGAACCTTTATTGCAACATGTCATTAACACGGCACGCAAACTCAATCCCGATGCAATGTACGTGGTGTATGGTCATGGTGGTGATCAAGTCAAAGCTGTCTTTACCAATGAATCGATTCAATGGGCGTTGCAAACAGAACAATTGGGAACAGGCCATGCATTGGCACAAGCCATTCCAGCCATTCCTGATGATCATGACGTGCTGGTGTTGTTTGGTGATGTGCCCTTAATTCACGCGCCGACGTTGCAAGCTTTGCTTGCAGCCGCAAATAATTCGCTGGCATTGCTCAGTGTAAAATTAAAAGATCCAACCGGGTACGGACGAGTGATTCGCAATAATGCGGGCCAGGTGGTCCGCATCGTTGAACACAAAGATGCTAATACCAAGGAACGGTTGGTAGACGAAGCGAACACAGGCGTGTTGGTTGCCAATGCAAAACAACTAAAGCAATGGTTGTCTCAACTGAAGAATAGCAACTCGCAAGGCGAGTACTATTTGACCGACGTGATTTCCATGGCGGTGCGCGATAGTCTTAAAGTCAATGCAGTATTGGCGCCGACTGAAGCAGAAGTGTTAGGCGTAAATGACAAGGTTCAATTAGCTGAAGTCGAAGCGCACTTGCGTCGTCAACGCGCCACTGAAATGATGCTCAAAGGCGCAACGTTGGTTGATCCGACGCGTGTGGACATTCGCGGTCAAGTCACCATCGGCAAAGATGTATTTATCGACGTGAATGTAATTTTTGTTGGCAATGTGTATCTCGAAGACAATGTGCGCATTGGTCCTAATTGCTACATTAAAGACACACGTATTGGTGCCAATACTGAACTGCATCCTAATTGCGTTACAGATAACGCAGTGATCGGTCCACAATGTGTAATCGGTCCCTATGCTCGCTTGCGACCGGAAGCTCAGCTTGCTGATCATGTACACATTGGCAATTTTGTGGAAGTGAAAAAGAGCAACATTGGTTCGCATAGCAAAGCCAATCATCTCACTTACATTGGTGATGCCGATGTGGGCAAGCAATGCAACATTGGCGCAGGTACCGTTACTGTCAATTACGATGGCGCCAACAAATGGCGCACCACCATTGAAGATAATGCCTTTGTAGGTTCA
Organism: Steroidobacteraceae bacterium; assembly: GCA_025927665.1. Classification (GTDB taxonomy): domain Bacteria; phylum Pseudomonadota; class Gammaproteobacteria; order Steroidobacterales; family Steroidobacteraceae; genus CAILZL01. Next base: position 3,746 of record JAICKZ010000255.1, read on the forward strand.
GGTTCCATGTTGATTGCACCCGTAAAGATAGGCACAGGCGCCAACACCGGCGCAGGCTCCACGATCACCCGTGATGCGCCTGCAGGCAAATTGACATTGGCGCGCGCGCGGCAAGTGACATTGGAAGGTTGGCAGCGCCCAAAGAAATAGAGTGCATTGAGTTGCTCACGGCACCATCCGTTATGACGTACTAGTATGATCTACAGATTGGATTATCGTCATACCAATCTGTATCTCAACTCATCTACTTGATGGGTTTAAAAAATTATCCCAGCGTAATCTCTACCTTATGCACACCACCGTCACCTTTGAATGGAATGGTGCCCTTGGCATTTGCTTCAACACCATCGACGACTAACTTGGCAATACCTTTCGATACACCTTTGGGATTTGTCACAGTGATGTTGTAAGTATCGCCACGATACTTACGAGTCGCAGTAAAACCAGGCCAACTCTTTGGAATGCATGGATCAACACGCAAACCGGTGTAATCGGGTTTAACGCCAAACAAGCCTTGCGAAACGGTGACGAAGGTCCATGCGGCGGTGCCCGTCAACCAACTGTTCTTGGCTTCACCAAAACAGGGAGCGTCTTTGCCTGCGATCATCTGTGCATACACGTAAGGTTCAGAGCGATAGGTATCGATCTGATCTTGTTTTGCTGAAGGACAAATCGACAAATAATATTCCAATGCACGATCACCTTCGCCGAGCAAACA
>JAICKZ010000319.1 GCA_025927665.1 Steroidobacteraceae bacterium
GGGTAAGTAAAAACTATCTACTTCGATAAGCACTAAACGACCACGCTTTGCTTGTTCGAGTGTATGTGTTTCGACCCGATCATAGATCGCCAGCTCTTGAACACTGAGGTCGAATAACGTGGCAAGGTCTTCAAGTGGAAACTTGAAGAAGGTAAATTGATCACCCTCAAAATCCTGAGTAACTGTAAATCCCAGTGCAGCTTCAGGTTGCAAGCCCATTGAATGCAACACTTCAATCCATAGATCAACATAGCAATTGGTTTCAGGCCAATTACGCAGCGGTCCATGCAAGGTATGCGGCTGATAAGCAGCAGGATTCAGTCCCGGCAAACAAGTCGCCGCCATTTATTCACCCCACAATACTTTGCGCACCGCGCGCGGCCAACTACGCACATCCATACCATGATGTTTGAACAAAGCAAGCGCAACTCGTTCCATGCCAAAGCCCACGCATGCAGTATGTGCGACTGCATTGTCACAAGTGCACAGACCCCACTTGGTACCGAAGTGATCTTGGTGATAATTGAAACTTAAACACGCAGTGGGATTTTCTTCACTGGTAATAGGTATCAACAATTCAAATTTGAGTTTTTGATCGCGTTGATTATTGGACAACAATTTGCCTGCACGACCAAAGAAAGGATCATTCGCAACATCTAATGCCACCTGCACGCCAAGTGATTTCATTAATGCCTCACCGCGCTCCAGCCATGTTTGACGAAAACTAACGACTTGCTCTTGCGTACCGATTCGCACGTACTCGCGCATACGAAACATTTGCATGCGCGCAGGATCTATTGCTGGCTCATGACGAAAGCAATACGAATACAAATCGAACAATCCCCCCTGCTCGGGTAATGCGCCACGCTTGGCGATTGCGGGATAAAGTGGATAACACGCAGCAGGTGTCAACACCACATCGGTTGCTTTTTGGTCTTCAGTCCAATCTTCTTTCGCTTCCATTTTGGCCAGTAACGCAGCATGTTCACGATCATTGCCACTAAAACTGTGAATAGTGCCGGCCAATTGCGGAAAGCTCTTCATGTATCCGCTTGATTCGAATTGCGAACGACTCATGCCGGGCGGAAAGCGTACGACTTCGGCTTTATCTTCTTTACCAAACGCTGCAACCAAGATGCTAAACCGCTCAACCACATCTTCGAACACACCACTACGGCCATAAAGACCATCGACACCCATGTCAATCAGAATGCCATGTTCCAGCAACAGCTTTAGAAATTCCGCTTGTGCATTGCTCATAATAATGTGCTTGTGTTGATGAAAAGTTAACGTAAGAGACTGATGTCGTGTTTATGTATCAACAATAGATTAGAACTGTTACCGAGAATGCGATCATTGCTGATCATCAATGCTGCTGAATGCGCGTCACGCAGATGACGTCCCACACTAAACGGTGTGTTGTTCTTGTAACCGTGAATGCCGCAGATAAGGAGCGCATGATTGATAATCTGTACTACCGCTTGCGAGACATTAACCTTGACGTTATTCATCGCCACCGCAAAACCCATTGACATCAATTCATCTTCGGATTGTTGTGCTAATGCAAAATGTTCAAGTCCTGCAATGACATTCGAACGTACCGCTTGCAATAAAGAAATGGCTTCCGCCAAACGTAATGCACCAGGAGGTGGAGAGCCAGGTCGCTTGCGGGCTTCAGCACGTACAAAAGCCTGTGCGCGTGAGATGGCATCGGCTGCAATGCCATACCATACACTGGTCCATAACAAGTGAGAGCTGGCCAACATGGATTGCGCGGCAATTTCGGCAAAAGGCTTGGGGAAAATTTGTTCTGCAGGACCGGCACAGATCAACTTGAAACCTTCGCTGCAGGTACCACGCATGCCCAAAGTATCCCAATCACCAATCTGTTCCAGTTTGTATTGATCCTTGGTGACTGCAACCATCACTTGATCTGAATGCGGCGCATCCGCATTCTTGCGTGCGGTGACCAAAATCGCATCAGCATATTTTCCATAGGAAATCACCGTGGCCATTTTTTCTAACGTAAATTGATCACCGGTAGTTTGAACGGCACAAATACTATTGCGTAAATCACCACCAATGCCTGCTTCAGTAGTGGCGGATGCCAACAACAATTGTTCTGCAGCAATGCGCTGCATAAATTCTCGATGCCAAGGACTTTGTTGACCATGTGAAACCAAACTGGAGGTTTTGATTTGATGCATCGCATAAATCATGCCGGTAGAGGCACAGGATTGCGCAAGCGCGCAACAGACTTCTGCTGCTTCTGCAAAGGGCGCACCGGCACCACCGAGATCCTTGGGAATTAGCAGACTTAACAAACGATCCTTCTTGATGGCAGCGACGGCTTCAGCAGGAAAACGACTTTCACGATCCACCGAATCTGCATGCTTCGCAGCGACGTCGATGCCGATGGCACGTGCTAAGTCAGCGGCATTGGATTGTTTAGTCAAGCTCATTTGATTCATTCCAGATTGTTGTAACCAACACTAACAACTAATTCGTGTCGTTATTAAAGAAGAATGTCGAACCAATAAAGGTTAGCCGACTACAGTATCGACGACATTGGTAATCGCTGCCACGCTTTCGAACGAACGTCGGTTAAGCATCTTATCGGGAATTTCGATATTGAATTCTTCTTCCAACGCTAGCATCAATTGCACGGTAGAAAAAGACGACAATCCCACGGCATACAAATCATCATGATCGGCCAAGGCACCCGCGTCAACGGAAAGCTTGGCATGTTGTTTCAGTACAGAACGAACCCGGTCACTGGTTGATGACATATCACTTTCTCTCGGTCTAAGACGTTATTATTGAGGATAATATATCCTCAGTGTATCCAAATAATTCACCCAAAAATGAGGACTAACTTCAATAAAGCGACTTTCTTGAACATAACAATTTACTTGCGCCACTGATATGCTCAATAACATTTTTCATGGCTCACGTACGCCAATTGCTTTGCTGGAAGCGCCAGCTTTTTTTGCATCCA
>JAICKZ010000070.1 GCA_025927665.1 Steroidobacteraceae bacterium
GAGGTTGCTTAATCATGCTGTCGTTATTGTGGGCTAATCTCAATCGTAAACGGCTGCGGCTGACTTTAACTATTGCGTCGATTATGGTCGCATTCATGTTGTTTACGCTGGTAGAGGCATTGCAATATGCACTTACCGGAGGTGTTCAGATTGCCGGGCAAGATCGTTTGATGACCGTGCAAAAAGTTTCGTTAATCAATCCACTGCCACGCAGTTATTTCTCGCGTATTCAGGCAATTGATGGCGTCAAATCCGCGATCTCACTCAATTGGTTTGGTGGCTACTATCAGCAAGAACGTAATCAAGTCTTCAGCTATCCCATACAAAATGAAGCACAACTAAAAGACGTGTATCCGGAAATCGTGACGCCGCCGGATCAATATCAAGACTGGTTGCAACAACGCGATGGGGCTTTAATCGGTCGCGCCCTTGCCAACACACAACACTGGAAAGTAGGCGATGTTATTCCCTTACGTTCGTCGATCTGGTTTAAGAAAGACGGCAGTAATACATGGAATTTCAAGATATCCGGCATCTTTGATGTAAAGGATACCGGCGATACCAGTGGTTTATATTTTCATTACGATTATTTCAACGAGGCAGGACTACAAGCCGGCAAGGATTTCATCGGCTGGGTGGTGTTGCGAGTTAATGATCCGAAAATACTTAACGATGTGGCACACAACATCGATGCCATGTTTGCCAACTCGGACACCGAAACCAAAACCAGCAGCGAAAAAGATTTCGCACAAGGATTTGCTAATCAGATGGGTAACATCGGCAAGATTGTGGCGGTGATTGTAGTCGCCGTGTTTTTCACATTGTTACTTGTCGTCGCCAATACCATGAGTCAGGCTATTCGTGAACGCACTAATGAAATCGGTGTATTGAAGACATTAGGTTTCAGCAAGATGCAGGTGACTTCATTGATTCTGGCTGAAGCCATCTTGATGACAATCATGGGTGGGTGTATTGGCATGTTGATCGGCGGCGCCGCCGTAAAAGGCATTGCGCATTCATTGGCACAGTATCTACCGATGATGGCAGTGCCCAGCTACGCTTACCTACTTGGTTTCGCATGCATGTTGTTGCTAGGTATGTTGTCAGGCTTGCTACCTTGTATGCAAGCGTGGCAATTGAAGATTACCGATGCATTGCGTCGCGCATAAATACATATTCAATTTATAACTTAAATTACCAAGGTGTAATCATGAGTAATCCTTTTACGCAGATGGTGACTGTCACCACCATGAATCTGCAAAACTTACGTGATCGTAAGACCTCATCCCTCGTTGCGGTCATTGGCATCGCAGGTGTGGTCGCCATATTGGTTGGCGTGCTGTCCATGCGTGAAGGCTTTCGTGCCGCGCTGGATTTATCAGGTTCGAAAGATGTGGCGATTGTCATGCGCAGTGGCGCAAATTCTGAGATGTCCAGTGGACTTGGATTGGATCAAACCCGATTGATAGAAGATGCAAAAGCAGTCGCACAAGTGAATGGTCAACCCATCGCCTCTCCCGAACTATATGTGGTAGTCGATGTCCCAACTCGCAGTACAGGCACGGCAGCCAATGTTCCGTTTCGCGGTGTGGGTCCGCAGGCAGCGGCGTTGCGTCGGCATTTCAAGATCATTGCAGGTCGCATGTTTACACCAGGAAAATTCGAAGTGATCGTGGGTCGTGGTGCAGCAATACAATTCGCAGGATTGGATGTAGGCAAGCGGGTACATTGGGGCACGACTGATTGGGACGTGGTCGGTGAGTTCGACGATGCGGGTGGGGTTTCGGAGTCTGAAATCTGGACTGATGCAACGGTGTTGCAAGGTGCGTACAAACGCGGCACCAGTTATCAAAGTGTACGGGTGAAGCTCTCCTCACCCACTGTCATTCAAGCATTAAAAGATGAGCTCACCACCAATCCACGACTCAATGTACGCGTATTGTCAGAGAGCGACTACTACGCAGAGCAATCACGCAGTCTGTCCATCATGGTAACCACGGTTGGTTATACTGTTGCGGTGCTGATGGGCTTGGGAGCCATCTTCAGTGCATTGAATACCATGTACTCGGCGGTCTCGGCTCGAACCCGTGAAATTGCGACTTTGCGTGCACTGGGTTTTGGCCGCGTTCCGGTGATTGCTTCCGTACTCGGTGAATCATTGGTGCTGGGTGTGATCGGCGGAGCACTCGGTTGCTTGATTGCATACGTGGGTTTCAATGGCATTCGTGCTTCGACGTTAAACTTCACCAGTTTTAGTCAGATCACTTTTGCCTTTGCAGTCACACCCACATTATTGATTAATGGATTGGTGTACGCGTTGGGTCTGTCACTTTTCGGGGGCATCATGCCCGGCTTTCACGCCGCGCGTATGCCCATTGTCAGTGGTTTACGTGAGCTATGATTTATGAACTCTAAACGTCATTTATTACGATATCTATATGTCTTTGCATTGCTAGCACTGAATGTTACCAATGTATCGGCGGATAATCATAAGCATCACACCACAACTCGCTATCTTGATGCATCAAGCATTAACTGGATTCCATTACTGGCACCGCCGCCTGCAATGGATTCAGCACAACAACAACACGATCTACAAACCGTGCTCGACATGCAAGCGGCCAATCGTAGTGGCGAGCGACGTGAGCGTGCGATTGCCGACAGCGATGCAAATTGTTTTCGCTTCGCCGATGTATTGGGTTCGGCATTTAATGCTGCGCAGTTGCCGGTCACGGCGAGCTTTCTCGAACATGCCGCTGATGAAGGAAACGCTGCAACTGGAATAATCAAACACTACTGGCAACGTCCTCGGCCCTTCGTCGTGAGCGATAAGGTGGAACGTTTGGCAGATATCGCGCCGCGCACTGAGAAGCAGAGCGAAGCCACTGAGCATTCGTTTGAATACTCATCTTATCCCAGTGGTCACGCCACCTATGGAATGATATGTGGCATGGTGTTGGCGCAACTGGTGCCGGAAAAACAGGCGCAATTATTTCAACGTGCAGTTGAATATGGTGAATCGCGCATGATTGTAGGTGCACACTTCCCTAGCGACTTATTGGCGGGACGATTGGTCGCAACGGCAACGGTAACGTTGATGACACAAAACAAAGCATATCAACAAGATCTCAACGCTGCACGGATCGAACTTCGTCGCGCATTAGAATTGGCAGCTCCGCCTGCCAATGTGGCAACTACTAAGATGTAATGTTGCCAACCCTTAGCGACACATCTATCAATACATTGTGTAATCACCGCATGCCAGGCATTAAAAAATACCGGACCTTAATCTTCCTGATTGCAGCTTGCATTGCTTACTCTGCAAACGCAGCCGATTTTTTGTCGTACTCTGGCGGCCAACTCTATCAACGATTTTGCTCTGGATGTCATGGAGCACAAGCACATGGCGATGGACGAATTGCGGCATCACTCGGTGTTGTTGTTCCCGACCTGACTTTACTCACCTATCGCAATCGTGGCGAATTCCCCGCCGAGCGAATCACGAAAATTATTGATGGACGCGTCAGCATCGGCAAACATAACGAAGACCGAACCATGCCCATATGGGGTAAGGAATTACTGCGTACTGACACCGGCGATGCCGAGGCTGAACGCAGTGCGGCGCAGATCATCAAGAAAATTGTTGAGTATCTCCGCTCAATCCAGTCCGTTCAAAAAGATAACAAATAGTTAACCACCCAGCATACCAAGAAGCTGGCGCAGAACTTTGATGACGCTAATGGGTACTAACTGACAAACCATTTGGCAGTTCGATGCTTGCATGAATGAAATTTCACGGCGCATCATTCAGCATCGACTGAATAGCAGTATTATTGCAGGCAACCCAGCCTTCGGAGCGAATCATGTCAACCCAATTTATGAGCAGTTATTCAATGCTTTTACGTCCTTTGCTTTTCATTACCACCCTTGCTTTGGTAATACTTACTGGCTGCACCACGATACAAACTGACTCCGATCCGCGAGTCAACATGCACAACTATCACACTTATCAACTTGAGTATTCCGGCAACAGCAATGCGGTTGCTTTTAACAATCCATTAAATGCCAAGCGATTACGTGATGCAGTCGAAACCAATCTAGCTTCGCGAGGTATGCGTCCAGTCGCCGAAGGTGAAACACCCGACTGTATTGTCAGCGTTTCCACAGGTTCACGTCAGGTGGTCGAAAGCGATCCCGGTACACATGTAGGTCTTGGCTGGGGATGGTTCGGGCGCGGCTTTGGGGGTTCATTGGCATGGGATAACGATGTGCGTGCTTATAGTGAATATCGTATTGCTATTGATTTGATCGACGCCAAGTCCCATGAACCGGTTTGGCACGCGTCCATCAACGAAAACATCAACCGAGGTTCTGGCGCCAGTGCAGACACTCGAATTCGCACGGTGGTGGCTCAACTATTTACAAAGTTTCCTTAAGCCTATTGCTTCTTGAGCTTCTTTCGGTAGTTGGAGGTCGGCAGTTAATCATGTTCACGACCTCCAAGAAAGTTAAGAAAATTGGCTTGGGTATGTTTGGAGCACTGGTGTTGATGGCAGCAGTATCAGCTCACGCGAGCAACCAACTATGTACTGCAGTCGGTGATCAGCTCAATAAATCCCTGGGACTCACGCCATTTTTTGTTGAAGAAACTTTGGCTGACATCAATACCGGTAGCTTTTATATCTCCAACATCGATATTGACAATGATCAAATCAATGATGTGATCTCGCTTATCAGAATCGAGCCAGGAAATATATTATCGGCGGATAATAGTTTGCTTAAGTACACACTGTCTTCAAACAAGAAAGCCTACAAAATTGAAGCGCAGTATCTGTCTGTATTTCGGTTCGAAGCAAGACTATTTGTACTGACAAGCAAGTGGCTGAGCAAAGAAGGTCCAATTGCAAAAAATATATTTGAACTGGGCAAAGATGGTATTCAGTATCGCTGCGCTTTTAATTGCACATCAGTGAACGCGTGCTTTCAGCACGAGTAAGTAATGCAGTCATTTTAAACTGGATTGCCGCCTTCGCGGGAAGGATATGGAGATTGAACCAGAATAATAAAGTTACTTTTGATTAGAAAGCAATGAGCTCGCGTTTAGCGAATGATGCGCGTGCTTTGGGATACAACATGAATTGATGAGATCACTATTTTTATCGTTGTTGAGCACTTGCAGTCATACTCACAAAGCTGCCCCTTAAATGACAGCTTTGTGGACATATCTCTCGCTTAATAGAGCTATGATCAAATCACTTTATTCTCTTTCGCCACCTTTGCATACCAATAACCCGATTCTTTGATAGTTCGCTTCTGATTGTTTTCAAAATCTACATAGGTCAAACCAAAGCGTTGGCTATAACCCTCAGCCCATTCGAAGTTATCCATTAAACTCCAGCAATGATAAGCACGGACCGGTACACCATCTGCAATAGCGCGTGATAATGCATTTAAATGACTCCGCAAGTATTCGATGCGTTTGGGATCGTGAATCTGTCCAGAAGCGTCCGGTTGATTGTTATATGCCGCGCCATTTTCGGCGATTTCAATTGGACGATGGCCGGTGATCAATTGCATGCGCTTTAAAATATCGTAAAAGCCTTGCGGATAAATCACCCAGTCAGAATCGGTTTTTTCATACGGTCCCACCGCCCAATCCGCTTTCAGATGCATGCCGGGAATACCGTTGGATTCTTTCGTAGCGGTAACCCGTGTAAGTGAATAATAATTCAATCCAACAAAATCCAGATCAGCATGCATGATCTTGTCATCACCTGTTTGAAATCCCAGCAATGCTGCTTGTTGATCAGGTGGCAATACGCCATCAGGATACTCACCAGTAAGAATTGATTCAGCAAACCAGGTATTGGATAACTTTTCCATCGCACTCGTCGCCGCTTTATCAGCATCTGAATCGGTTGCTGGCACATGGGGCGATACGTCGAACACACTACCCACATTAATTTTTGGGTTTACCGCTTTGATGGCGCGAAAGCCCAGACCATGAGCAAGGTTGACCGTATGAGTAGCCTTCAAAAAAGCCAACGGATCTTTTCTACCTGGAGCAAACACGCCCAGCCAATAACTAAGTTGTGTAAACGCTTTAGACTCGTTGAACAAACTCCAGTTGTTGATGCGATCACCCAATGCCTTCAACACAATATCGACATATTCTGCGTAACGATAAGCGGTATCACGATTGGGCCAACCACCACGATCTTCAAGTTCCTGCGGCAGATCCCAGTGATACAAAGTCGGAAAAGGACGAATGCCTGCTTCGAGTATTGCATCAGTCAAGCGCTTGTAATAGTCCAAACCTTTTTGATTCACTGCCCCGATGCCAGTGGGCTGAATGCGTGTCCATGCAATAGAGAAACGATACGATTTGAGATTAAGCGCTTTAAGCAATGCAATATCTTCGCGATACCGATGATAACTATCGCATGCCACATTAGCGGTATTGCCATTTTTGATTTTGCCGGGTGCCAGTACAAAGCGATCCCAATTGGATTCACCTTTGCCATCTTCTCGATAAGCACCTTCGATTTGATAAGCCGACGTCGCCGCACCCCATAAAAACCCCGGTGGAAATACTCCAACCTGAGTCATCTTGTTTTGTTTAGCAGTGGCATTTGAATTACCTGGCAATAATGAAGTGCCGGCAGCCGCAAGACCCGATATCAACATGTCGCGACGATTCATGATGTCTCCTCGTTCTGGAAAAGAATAAGTGGTCGATCTGCTTACTTAAGTGATGCTAGTAACGAGCCAACATCACAGTGAGTCAAGCTGCGCTCGTCGCACAGCAAAATTTCAATATCAATTTTTATTCAGTGGCACCATTTGCGTCGCTACCATTAATACCTTCTGCACTCACAGTGCCATCGTTGACAATGCATTCAACGCTAACCAATCGTGCATCATCATCCAAACGAATCAAGCGCACGCCTTGAGTGTTACGACCTTGCACTGAGATGTCATTAACAGGGGTGCGGACCAAGGTGCCATTGGAACTGATCAGCATGATTTCATCGTCCCGTTTCACCTGCACTGCACTGACGACTTCACCATTGCGTTCACTGGTTTGCAATGAGATGACACCTTGACCACCGCGACCTTGCACGGGGAATTCATCCACGCTGGTGAGCTTGCCAAAGCCATTAGCAGAGGCAGTCAGTACTAAACCGCCTTCTTCCACCACAATCAGTGAAATGACTTCATCATTTTCTGCAACGCGAATGCCGCGCACGCCAGCGGCAAGACGACCCATTGGACGCACATCATCTTCGTTAAAGCGAATGGCTTTGCCGGTGGCAGTGGACAACATGATGTGTTTGTTACCATCAGTGATATCGACACCGACCAAGTGATCGCCCACTTCAAGATCCACTGCAATGATGCCGGCTTGACGCGGACGCGAGAAGGCTTCGAGCGAAGTTTTCTTCACAGTGCCTTGACTGGTAACCATGAATACATACTTGCTGGCATCGAATTCGTGAATAGGCAGTACCGCATTGATACGCTCGCCTTCGACCAGCGGCAACAAATTAACAATCGGCTTGCCTTTGGAACCACGACTGGCCATTGGCAATTGATACACCTTAAGCCAGTACAGCTTGCCGGCGCTGGAGAAACACAACAACGTATCGTGAGTATGTGCAACAAATAATTTGTCAATGAAGTCTTCGTCCTTCATCGAAGTCGCTGCTTTACCTCGTCCACCACGTTTTTGTGCTTGATAGTCGCCCATCGGTTGCGATTTCGCGTAACCGCTGTGAGAAAGCGTGACGACTACATCCTGCGGTTCAATCAAATCTTCCAAGGTCAAATCAGAATGTTGTTGAATGATCTCAGTACGACGCTTATCAGCGTATGTTTCTTTGATATGCAGCAATTCATCGCGAATCACCTGCACCAACCGTTCGCCACGCGCGAGAATATCGCCGAGGTCTTGAATAACGCCCAGCAATTCCTGGAACTCGGCAACAATTTTGTTTTGCTCCAATCCAGTCAGACGATGCAAACGCAATTCGAGAATGGCCTGCGCTTGTGCTTCGGATAAACGATAACCGCTTGCCGACAAACCAAACTCACTTCCCAAGCCATCGGGACGCGTGGTGATTGACCCGGCACGTGAGAGCATTTCGGGCACCGCGCCACCCATCCATTCACGACTCATCAATCCTACTTTAGCCTCAGCAGGTGTGGGCGATGCTTTGATTAAAGCAATCACTTCATCAATGTTGGCCAGTGCAATGGCTTGTCCTTCCAACACATGCGCACGTTCGCGTGCCTTGCGTAATTCAAATACTGTTCGGCGTGTTACGACTTCGCGACGATGGCGTAAAAATGCGTCGAGGACTTCCTTGAGGTTTAGCAACTTGGGTTGGCCATCAAGCAAGGCCACCATGTTGATACCGAACACCGAATCCATGGCAGTATGCTTATATAGATTATTAAGAATCACATCAGCAAGTTCGCCACGCTTGAGTTCCATGACAATACGCATGCCATCTTTATCGGATTCATCACGCAAGCCATCGGGCGCAATGCCTTCAATCACTTTTTCACGCACCAGTTCTGCAATGCGTTCAATCAAGCGCGCCTTATTGACCTGGTAAGGTAACTCGGTCACCACGATGGTCTGACGACCTTTTTCGTCTTCCTCAATATGAGTACGCGCTCGCATGTACACGCGGCCACGCCCAGTGTGATAGGCCTGCGCAATTTCCTGCGTGCCATTAATAATGGCAGCGGTCGGAAAATCCGGTGCCGGAATGTGCTGCATCAATTGCAAAATGGTGATGGCTGGATCGTCCAGCAACGCGATGCAGGCATCGACCACTTCACCTAAGTTATGTGGCGGTATATTGGTGGCCATGCCCACCGCAATACCTGTTTGACCATTGATCAACAAATTGGGAATGCGAGTCGGCAGCACTGCCGGCTCATGTTCAGATTCGTCATAGTTGGGTGTGAAATCAACAGTTTCTTTGTCAAGGTCGGCCAACAGTTCATGCGCCAGCTTCGACATGCGTACTTCGGTGTAACGCATCGCTGCAGGCATATCGCCATCCACTGAACCGAAATTACCCTGACCGTCCACCAGCATATAGCGCAACGAAAAGGGTTGGGCCATGCGGACAATGGTGTCGTACACGGCCGTATCGCCATGCGGATGATATTTACCGATCACATCGCCGACTACACGGGCTGATTTTTTATAGGATTTGTTCCAGTCGTTACCCAACTCACGCATCGCAAACAGAACGCGACGATGCACGGGTTTTAGTCCATCGCGGACATCGGGTAAGGCGCGACCGACAATCACGCTCATGGCGTAATCGAGATACGACTGGCGCATCTCATCTTCTAGATAGACGTGAACAATTTCGTGAGCGATTTCTGTCATGGTTGTTGTTAAGTTCCGAGCAATCTCATCCACTGGAAAAGGCCTAATTTCGGCCATGAAACCCGCTTTCTTTAAGCCGCCCAACCGGCTTTTTGTCACTTGGTTTTTAGTCGCGGAATTCTATCACAACCGCTCTGATTTCATGCGATTTTGCCAACACAAAATTCAAACAGAATGTACTTGGTGAACAAAGTAATTTCGCTTTTGATCTCTGGGTAAAACCTCAAAAATGTGAACGTTTTTTTCAGAGCCGATAGGTACATATTTATGATGTTTTATCAAGCGTTCGAAGTTAAAAATATCCCGTTGTATCTTTATTCATGCCGTATTTTTCCATTCTTGATTCGCGGCAACCGTTATACTTGCGCTTCGTAAATTTTCTTAAAACGCGGTCACTACGTTCATGAGCGCCACGCCCAACTTTGATCCGGCCGAAATTTCTCGCTTCGATAGCATTGCCCAGCGCTGGTGGGACGAGCATGGTGAATTTCGTCCATTGCACATTATGAACCCGGTGCGGGTTGACTACATCGATCAACGCGTGCAGCTCAAGGGTAAGACAGTATTAGATGTGGGTTGCGGTGGTGGTTTGTTGACTGAAGCGATGAGCAAGTATGGCGCAGCCGTGACTGGCATTGACCTCGGCACGACCACGATTGATGTTGCCAAGTTGCATGCCTTGGATAGCAAATTGAATATCGATTACCGCGGTGAATCAGCCGAACAACATGCCACACAGCGCAGCGCTTATTATGATGTGGTGACTTGCTTAGAAATGCTGGAACATGTGCCCGACCCTGCGGCAATGATTGAGACGATTACTACTTTGCTCAAGCCCGGCGGCCATCTCGTGTTCTCAACGCTTAATCGCAATCCAAAAGCGTATGCGCTGGCCATTTTCGGCGCGGAATATGTTCTGAAGCTGTTACCCAAGGGCACACATACTTACGCACAATTCATTCGTCCATCGGAATTGGCGAAATGGTCGCGACATGCGGGATTGGAAGTGCTCGATGTACGTGGTCTGCAATTTAATCCCCTAACCTTCACATGCTCACTGGGTCGCGATACCGATGTGAACTATCTCATGCATCTTCGCAAATCGGTTTAAAAGAATCTTGATGAAAAAACGCGCTTTATTATTAGATCTCGATGGCACGCTGCTAGATACCGCACCCGACATGGCCGACGCACTCAACAAACTTCTAATTGAAATGCAACGTGAACCTTTACCTTATGAGCGCATTAGACCCACCGTCTCGCATGGCAGTATGCGTATGTTGCAACTGGCTTTTGGTACTGAAAATGTCGTGGAAGGTGGTGAACTGCAAAAACGCTTTCTGAATATTTATCGTCAGGCATTGGCGGTCAAAACCCGTTTATACATTGGCTTTGAACAAGTTCTGCAACGTGTTAACGAACTTGGCATGTATTGGGGCGTGGTCACCAATAAACCCGGCTGGCTCGCCAACCCATTAATGACTGAATTGGGTTTACACACGCAAGCGGCCTGTATCGTCAGTGGCGATACCGTTGCGCATCGCAAACCCCATCCTCTGCCCATGTTTCACGCCGCACAATTGATGTCGATTGATCCTAATGAATGTCTCTATGTTGGCGATGCTGAACGTGATATTCAAGCGGGTCGCGCCGCAGGCATGACGACGTTGGTTGCCCTGTGGGGATATCTTGGCGAACATGATAAACCTCACGAATGGCAGGGAGATGGCATGGTGAATACGCCGAATGAATTGATTGAGTGGCTGGATAGACATGCCTAATTACACAATCATTTATTACTTAAAGTCACCTCAGATACACAATGTGATTCCCACGGAGATTCGATAGACCTATTTAATTGCTACACAATTAGTTATCGCTTAATGTCAAGCCAGGTCCACAATGTCATTCCCGCGAAGGCGGAATCCAATGAAACAACTCTGAATTCTTTTCGTATAGATTCAAAATATAAGGAAATTTTACGACTGGATTCCCGCCTTCGCGGGAATGACCTGATCACGGCAATAAGGCTGGTAGTGAGGAATACCATTGATGTGAAGTGACTAATGGCAAAACGATCTTGATGGTAAATTTATATCGTTATTGATAAATAAATGACACAACATTGCGCTGATGAACACACAAACTGAATTCTACTTATTAATCGCACTCATCATCGGCATGGTGATCGGCGCATTGATAATGCGCATTATGCAAGCCAAACGTCTTCACTCGTTGCAAACGGAGTTGGCGGTATTACAATCGCAATTAAAATCACAACTTCAACTCGAACAAGAACGACAAAGTGCTTTGCAATTAACCATGGATCGATTGGCAGCCAACTTCGATTCGGTGGCCGGTGCAACTTTGCGCTCCAATAGCGAAGTGTTTTTAAAACTCGCACGTGAGCATTTAGGACAACACAATCAAGTCGCAGTCGCCGCATTGACAGAGCGCGAAAAAGCCATCGAAACCATGATCAGTCCCATTCGCGAAGCATTGGGAAAAACTGAACAACAAATAAGCCGCATTGAAAAAGAACGTGCAGAAAGTTTTGGTGCGTTACGCGCCTCATTGGAAGCGGTCACCC
>JAICKZ010000010.1 GCA_025927665.1 Steroidobacteraceae bacterium
GGTTTTGTTCAAAACTGCGTCAGCCACTTGGGATAGCCAGCCACCGCCGTGCAGCATTAACTTGAGTGCATCCAGGCATACCTTGGCACCGCCTTCCACGGCAAAACGACAATCGTCGCCAATCTGACAACGTTCCATTTGGAACAAAGCACCGCCTTCCAGCACCAAAACGCAATTACTAAAGCGGCATTCAATAAAATTACGGCCGTCCAACACCACACGTTGACCCACATAGTCATGTTGTTTAATTAGTTTCATGGGGAATTCTCTGATCTAGGAATGGCGGATTTTATCTGCTTATTTGTACTTACTTCAATTGAAGTTCAAAAAAAGATCAGTTCTTCGCTCGTACGCGTGCAATATCTTCAAGGGTATCTACGCCCTGCTCCGGCCGTACCGCTGCGGCAGCAACGACAATACGCATGCCGGCCTGCATGGCGCGCAATTGCTCCAGACTTTCCGCGAGTTCCAAGGTACTTGGAGCGAGCTGGGTAAGCTGTTTAAGTGCGCCTACACGGTAAGCGTAAATGCCCAAGTGACGTTGTGCGCCACTGAATTGCGTTTGTGTACTCAATCCATCAACAGCACTATCACGATGCCACGGAATAGGTGCACGACTAAAGTATAAAGCAGTGTCGTCGTCTGCCTTGACCACTTTAACGACGTTAGTGTTAAGAAATTCCGCAAGTGAAAGAATCGGTGTGCACAGCGTGGCAATATCCGCTTTCGGATGCGCCATCAATAAATTTGCAACTTGATTGATCAGCATCACAGGCATATGCGGCTCATCGCCTTGAACGTTCACGACGATTGTGTCGGACGACCAATGCTTGTGCATCGCGACTTCGGCAATGCGATCAGTACCGGAGCGATGATCTTCACGCGTCATCATCGCAATGGCGCGTCCCTGTCCTTCTATCGCGTTGACGATGCGCCTATCATCAGTGGCAACATATATTTCATCTGCATCACTGGCACAGGCGGCCTCTACCACCCAAGCAATCATTGGTTTGCCGTGAATGTCCAACAATGGTTTGCCTGGCAAACGC
Organism: Steroidobacteraceae bacterium; assembly: GCA_025927665.1. Lineage (GTDB taxonomy): Bacteria > Pseudomonadota > Gammaproteobacteria > Steroidobacterales > Steroidobacteraceae > CAILZL01. The sequence continues at coordinate 1,050 of JAICKZ010000010.1, forward strand.
GTTGATGCATAACGGGCAGGGATGACTACTTTAAATCCCATGATCTAAATTCACATGCCGTTCGCTAACAATGCATCGTCTGGCAATAACTGTTTGGCTTCTTCTTCCAACATCACCGGTATGCCATCGCGAATTGGAAAGGCCAAACGATCCGCTTTGCAAATCAATTGCTCACTGCGCTTGTCATACTTAAGCGGACTTTTACAAACTGGACAGGCCAGGATATCAAGAAGTCGAGAATCCATAACTCACCTATAAGCGTAATTAAGCACGTGCTTGGATTGAAGCTTGAACACAATCGACGACGGCTGCCGCGACTTGATCATCCAGTATTGCATCCGCTTCAACAATCCAATAATGATTTTCAAGATCAAGTAATTGACATTTTACCGCATCCTTGGCGGTCATGAGAACCGGTAAAGCATCACCAAAATGGATATCATTTTTTGTGATGAGAGCATGATCCGGCAAAATGCGTGGTAATACTTTGATGCCCATGTGTTGCAACGCACGGATAAACGCATGTGGATTGCCGATGCCCGTAACAACATGAACTTGCTGGCCACGTAAAGTATCAAGCGCACGTACTTCACCGGTTTTTACAGATCGCAACTGACGCAATGTCACTCGATATTGCAAATAATTACGCGACACTGAAATATGTACTGGAGTTTCATCACGTTGATTGATCAACAACAAGTCGACAGACTTCAATCGCTTACTTTTTTCCCGCAATGGCCCCGCGGGTAACAGATAACCATTGCCCAACATGCGACTACCGTCTACAACGGCGATTTCACAATCGCGATGCAATCGATAATGCTGCAGACCATCATCGGAAATAATGATGTCGGCACCTAATTCTATCGCCTTCTGCGCATCCGACACGCGATCCGGCCCCACCACTACAATTGCATTCGTTTGCTGCGCGATCAATGCTGCTTCATCTCCCACCATACTCGCTTTGCTGTCCTTGCCAACGACTTGTGGCCACTGCGTCGCAGCACCATGATAGCCACGCGAGATAACAGCAATCTTAAATCCTCGCGATAACAATTCATTCGCAAGCCAGATAACCAAGGGTGTTTTACCCGTACCGCCGACAGAAATATTACCAATCACAATCACGGGCTTTGGTACGCGAACGGTCGCTAACCAACCACTGCGATATAACCAACAACGTAGCGCGACCAGTGCACCAAACAACCAAGAGAATGGCAACAATAACCACGCGAGGCGCGAATTACCATACCAAATCGATTGCATGGTGGTGTCTACAGACATGCGAAAAAATCTGACGCGTCAAACATTAAACTGCATGCGATGCAATGCTGCATACGCTCCGTTTGCTGCAATTAATTCGGTGTGCGTGCCCTGCTCCAGGATACGACCGCTGTCCATCACGACGATCAAATTTGCTTTTTCAATGGTAGATAGACGATGTGCAATCACTAACGTCGTTCGGTTTTTCATTAGATCTTCAAGTGCAGCTTGAATCACGCGCTCCGATTCTGTATCCAGCGCTGAAGTCGCTTCATCAAGAATTAAAATAGGTGCATCTTTTAATAAAGCACGCGCAATAGAAATGCGTTGCTTCTGTCCGCCCGATAACAATACACCTCGCTCACCAACAGTGGTCTCCAGGCCTTGCGGTAATTGGCTGGCAAATTCCATTACATGCGCCGCTTTTGCAGCACGCTCAATCGCTTCTGTTGAGGCGGACTTACCAAATGCGATGTTGTTACGAATACTATCATCAAACAACACCACGTCCTGACTAACGAGCGCAATCTGTTCACGCAAGCTGCGTAAATCATAGTCACGAATATCATGGCCATCAATCATCACCGCGCCTTGGGTCAACTCATAAAAGCGCGGCAGCAAATTCATCAGTGTGGTTTTTCCGCTGCCCGTCTTACCGACAAAGGCTACGGTACTGCCAGGCTTTATATGCAGTGAAATATTATTGAGCACTGCTTTATCACGCGTCTGATAAAAGAATGACACCTCGCGATATTCAACTTCACCTCTTGCACGCGTCGTCGTTCTGGTGCCAGTTGTCGGTTCAATCGGTTCATCCAGAATTTCAAACAAACTTTGCCCAGCGGCAATTCCCTGTTGAAACGAACCGGAAATATTAGTTAGATTTCGCAACGGCTGCATGATTCCTAGCAGCGCGGCAATAAATGAAAAAAACGTTCCTGCGGTGATCTCGCCGCGAATCGCTTGACCAATCGACATATAGAGAATCACCGATGCAAAGCACACAGCAATAAACTGCACCACCGGATTGGCAAGACCACGTGTACGTAACAACTTCATCGACGAACGTCGGTTGTATTCGTTTGCCACTTCAAATTGCGCGCGTTCATAATCCTGTGCATTGAACACCTTGATGATACGTGGCGCATCGAGTGCTTCTTTGGCAACGCGGGTTACATCGACGACTGAATCCTGTATGCGCCGACTGTAGCGTCGAAATAGCCGATTGACGATGGTAATGAGCCATGCGATCAACGGCCCAACGATAAACACCACGGCAGTCAACTTCCAGTTGTAATAGAACAAAGCACATACCAATGCCAATATCGTCAATGATTCGCGGATAACGGTGGTAATTGAATCCGTCATCACCGTCGCAACTTGCTCGGTGTTATAGATCAGACGTGATAACATGATCGCCGATGCATTGCGATCAAAATAACTGATAGGCAGTAGCAACAGTCGTTCAAATAGTTGGCCGCGTAATTGTTTAATGACCCGTCGACCCACGTGCCCCATGTAGTAGGTTTGAACGAAATCGCCAGCGCCGCGTGCAATAAACAAGACAATCAATCCCGCTGGCACCCACCACATCATTGCTGCATCTTTGGATTGGAATGTCTTGTCCATGAAAGGCTTCATCAGCCACGCCACACTGGCATTGGCTGCGGCAAATATCAATGCACCCAATACACCGATGGCAAAATGAAGTTGATTACCGTGAAGATAGCGCAACAGACGCAACCAAGAATCACGTGCATTTTGTTTCTCGGATGAGCTTTCCATCACTTGCTGCCAATACTGGCCGGTTGATTCACCGTCGCCATGCTGATCGACTTGAATCCTAAACGTCCCAACACATCCATGGCCGTAATAACAGATTGATGGGTACTGCGTGCATCAGCGCGAATCAACACCGTTTGTTCGTGATCCTCTCCTCCCACCTTGGTAATCGCAGCTGATAAGGTTTCTGTGCTGGTATTGATCAATTCCTTGCCATTCACACTATAAACGCCATTGGAAGAAATTCCGATTTCAATAGTGGGCTTCTGAGTAGCCGTATCCGCTTTGACGCTGGCATCGGGCAGTCGCATATTAATGCGACCTTCATCGACAAAAGTAGTAGCCAGCATGAAGAAGATCAACAGCAACAATAGTACATCGATAAACGATGTGACATTGATCTCCGGTTCATCATTGCGCGCATTGCGGCGACTAAGATTCATGATTGTCCAAATACGCTACTTGTGTTCATATCGAGTTGCCGCATCCACCAGCTTAATGGCTTCCTTTTCCATATCGACCACCAGGTTATCGATATAACGACGCAACCAGCGATAACCTATCAAAGAAGGAATTGCAACCATTAAACCTGCGGCCGTGGCAACCAAGGCTTCGGCAATACCACTTGCCAATATTGAAGGATTACCGATTCCTTGGCTGGTGATTGCGTTAAAAGTACGGATCATTCCTAACACGGTTCCTAACAAGCCCATCAATGGCGACATGCCGGCGATAGTACCAAGTGCATTCAAGAACCGCTCAAACTCGTGCGCCACATGACGACCTGCATCTTCGATGGACTCACGCAGCACCTCACGTGGTTGATTGCGATTCGCCAATCCTGCGGCGAGCACTTTTCCTAAGGGTGAATTTTGTTGCAATGCTGTCAAGTGACGATCTTCTAATTGATTACCTTCTACCCACTGCCAAACTTTCTCGAACAAATCCGTAGGCAATACTTTACTTCGTTGCAAAGTCCATAGCCGTTCAATAATGATGGCAATGGCCACAACGGAACTGAATAGGATGGGCAGCATCATGATGCCACCAGCTTTGACTATTTCGTACATACTGAAGAACTGTTATGCAGTGATAAACGGTGTGAATAGTACAGGGTTAAGGCGTTTGACGGAATCCATAGTTGTCTGCATAGGTCACAAACTTGACTAGAACTCCGATTCTTCACTCCAATTAAATGCAAATTTCACGCACCACATTTTGAGCATCGTTCTATTTATGATTTCACGACGGCTTCCATTGCCAGTAGTGTCGTTGTGATTCGCGATACCACTGGATCGATTGCACTTCGCTCGGCAATATCTTGATAGTGATAGCACCCGCATCAATTGTCGAATGCGTACGCGCGCCAGATTTCTTCCATGCAGCAGCCACTTCAGGTTTGGGAAAATTCCATCGATTCCGATATCCAGCACTGAAAATAACCTGCTGCGCATGCGTTGCATTCACCAGTTCCGGTGTTGATGAAGTGCGACTACCATGATGGCCTGCAACCACAACAGTCGTGGGCGCAATCATGTTTGCGTTCACCAATTGTTGTTCCACGGGCGCCTCGGCATCGCCCATTAGCAAGGCACTGCCACCTGCAGCATGAATGCGCAATACACAGGAAGTGTTGTTGCGTTGACTCTGATCAGCATCTTCATTGGGATACAGCACCTCGAACTGGACTCCATCCCATTGCCAACGCTGCCCTTGTTGACAACGCTGTGGAGGAGCCTGAGTGAATAAATGCTCTGTACTTACCGAGGGTCCCAACAACCAACGTTGCACCGGCATCCCCTGCGACACACTTTGCATACCGCCGGCGTGATCATCGTCACCATGACTGACCATCACCGTATCAATGGAACGAACTCCCAGCGAGCGCAAATACGGCAACACCACCAATGCGCCGGTATCTGTACCGCTTTGAAACTTAGGCCCGGTGTCATAAATTAATACATGCGATGCCGTTCTAATCACCAGTGACAAACCTTGCCCCACATCCAACACAGTGAGTTCAAATGAATTCTCTGGTAAATGTTGCGGCTGCCACAGTAACGCAGGCAAACAACATAGCAGGCCACACATTCGCATTGGCCATAACAAAGGCAGTATCATCACCATTGCGCCCATACCGAGCAAGCACATCGCCCATAACGGCGACTGTGGCACATACCAAGTTGCAAGTGATAAGTGCGCTGCCGATTGCAACGCATCGTACAATGCATTCATGATCACTGCGAGATGCGATAACCACCACGTTCCTAAAGGTGAGTACATCAGTAACAACGTGCTGCCAATCAATACACTGGGAACTAAAAAGAACGTAAACACCGGAATCGCGAGTAAATTTATCCACGGCGAAATCAATGACAGGCTGCCAAAGGCACTGACCAATAACGGCACCAATCCCACTGTCACCACCGCTTGAATCGTGAAGAACTCACGCGATCCATGCGCATGACCAAGTCGTCCTTGTTGATTCAGCAATATAACTGCAACCGCACCGAAGGATAACCAAGTGCCAACTGCCATCGGCGCGAATGGATCAATTAAGGTGACCAACAACAATGCCAATCCATAGCTGTGCCACACATTGACTTCACGACGTAGCACACGCACGATAAAGAACACGCCAAGCATGATCAAGGTACGTTGCGTTGGAATAGACATGCCAGCAAGCAGTGAATACCCTAGTGCCGCAGGCAATCCAAACGCGGCTTGAAAATCCTGCTTTGTCAAACGCCAACGTTGTGCCATTGGAAGATACACCAGCCAACCACCCATCCATGCAAACAATAATGCCACCATGCCAATATGCGATCCAGAAATGGCAATCAAATGACTGATGCCGGTTCTCGCAAACACTTGCCATTGCTCATTACTAATGGCTTGCTGATCACCTACTGCAAGGCCACGCATTACCCCTTGCATGGTTGAGCCTGGAATGGCGGCAGAAATCCGTTCTGCCAATGCGGCGCGAATGCGCAACAGATTATTTCCCGACGCAATTCCTAACCATCGATTGTCATTTGAATTGCTATTTGAATTGTCCTGTAACTCGCGCACGTAACCCGTTGCACCGATTCCGTCACGAAACAACTGAGCTTCAGAATCGAAACTACCGGGATTGGCAAACCCATGACGGCGTTTCAATTTCAACATCAAACGCCAACGTTCACCTGCATGTACGGGTGCATTCTGCGAGTACCAACTGATTTGCAATGTCGACGGCACAGGCACCGCCGACTGCTCCGTGGAAAAAGTAAATCGTACTCCGTAATATTCGTGCTGCGGAATGCTAGAGATGATGCCAGTGACTGCAATGTCGCGTCCTTCAATCTCGGGTTGCAAATCATCACGTAATTGCCACCATGCATGACCACTTGCCCATGCAATGCCCAGCACAAATGCGATTGATGAATAGAAGATCAAACGATGACGAATTAAAAGACTGACGATTAATGCGCAGATCATGGGCAGTGCCATCCATGATGCACTCAACATTGGGACATGGTGGACCCATGCGTCACCCAGAAAAAATGAAATCGCTATATACAGCATTTCCCTGCTACCTTAGTTATTATCACCGTGGCGGCATTATATTAGAGTTATTAACACGGTAGTTAACTATCTATGATGTCCGCTCATGCTGAGCCCGAAGCATTCTTTTACCTGAGCAATACTCCTCGTCTTCGACAGCTCAGGACGAACAGTGTTGTTGTCCACCTGGGTAATAGCATTAAATGCCATGAGCAGCTAAATGAATAGTTAAAAGTTTGCTCTTTACTTTCGAATTAAAAATTAGCAGTTGTCAGCATCCTACGCAATGCAGTTAAATGCATCTCCTGATTTTCTTGACAACTGTTAAACACATGAACAAACCACGTACTGCCATCACCCCAACCCGCGACGAAAACTACGCTGAATGGTATCAACAAGTGATTCGTGCGGCAGACCTTGCAGAAGCCTCGCCGGTTCGCGGCTGCATGGTCATTAAACCTTGGGGATATAGTTTATGGGAGAATATGCAGCGCGTGCTCGATGAAATGTTCAAGGCTACCGGACATCAGAATGCCTACTTCCCATTGTTTATTCCGCTATCGTTTCTGCAGAAAGAAGCTGCGCACGTAGAAGGCTTTGCCAAAGAATGCGCCGTGGTAACGCATCATCGACTTGAATTGAATGCCGAAGGCAAGTTGATCCCTACCGGTGAACTGGAAGAACCGTTGATTATCCGTCCCACTTCGGAAACCATTATCGGCGATGCCTTTTCACGTTGGGTGCAAAGTTATCGCGATCTGCCCTTGCTCATCAATCAATGGGCCAATGTAGTTCGTTGGGAAATGCGAACCCGCATGTTTCTGCGCACCACTGAATTTTTATGGCAGGAAGGACACACTGCACATGCAACGCGCGCTGAAGCGGTTGAAGAAACCATGAAGATGTTGCATGTGTATGGCGAATTCGCCGAGCAATGGATGGCGATGCCCGTGATCAAAGGCGAGAAAACCGCCGGTGAACGCTTTCCTGGCGCCGAACAAACTTTCTGCATTGAAGCGATGATGCAAGATCGTAAAGCGCTTCAGGCCGGCACCAGTCATTTTCTCGGCCAGAACTTCGCCAAAGCCAGCGGCATTCAATTTCTCGATCAACATGGTATGCATCAACACGCTTGGACGACCAGCTGGGGTGTATCAACCCGCTTGATTGGCGGCATGCTCATGACTCATTCCGACGATGATGGCTTGGTATTACCACCACGACTCGCACCTACTCATGTCGTCATCATCCCCATTTTTCGCAATGATGATGAGCGCGCACGTGTACTGGAATATTGTCATGGCGTCGCCAACGAATTACGGCAGCAACGTTTTGGCAATCGCAATCTTGACGTCATTGTTGATGTGCGCGATGAACGCGGCGGAGATAAAGTATGGCACTGGATCAAAAAAGGCGTGCCACTGCGTATTGAAGTTGGACCACGTGACATGGAAAAGAACTCGCTGTTCGTCGCACGCCGCGATCTTGCACACAAAGATAAACAAAGCATTGAGCGCAATACTTTTATTGCAACGGTATCAACATTGTTACAAACCATACAAGATAACTTGTTCGCTCGCGCCAATGCTTATCGAAAAGACAACACCAAACAAATTGATAGCAAGGAAGATTTTTATCGCTACTTTACACCTGAACGTGATGATCCCAATTTGCCATCCCCCATTCACGGGGGCTTTGCATCCACGCATTTTGGCGGAGACATTGAACTGGAACAAAAAATCAAAAATGACTTGTCGGTCACCGTGCGATGCATTCCACTGGAGCATACCGAAGCGGGTACTTGTCCGTTTACCGGCAAGCCAAGCAAGACGCGAGTCATCTGGGCCAAGGCATACTAACATTGAATATGAAAGCCTATTTTCAATCCGTATTGAACCACGTTAAAGTACGACCCCGCTTGTCGAGCTCCGTTGTGTTTGGCTGCATTGTTGCCGCATTGTTATCCACGCATTTTTCGATAGTGACACGTTCACTATTAGCGTGGGACGCAGGTGTGGTTTTGTATTTGATCTTGGCAGCAACTATGTTTGTCGGTGCAACTCCCACGCATATGCGTGCTCGAGCGATGTCGCAAGATGATGGTGCGCTCGTAGTACTGCTATTCGTTATTATTGCAGCCAGCGCCACCATCGTTGCCATTATCATTGAGCTATCCGGAGTAAAATCTCACGCTGCGTCGACAAGGTTCTTTCATTTTGGCTTGGGTATTGGCACGCTGATTAGTTCATGGTTATTCATTCATACCAGCTTTGCGCTGCACTATGCACATGAGTACTATATATGCCGTCGCCGACATACCAATCCGCCCTTGATATTTCCCGAACAGTCCGAACCTGATTACTGGGATTTCCTATACTTTTCATTTGTGATCGGAATGACATCGCAGACTTCTGACGTCGCAATCGTGGCCAGCAAGATGCGGCGCTTGGCTGTATTACATGGTGTCATCGCGTTTTTCTTTAACGCAGCGTTGCTAGCACTGGCCATTAACGCCGCTGCAAGTACTCTTTAAAATATGCGGCAAACGTTTGCCACTTGATTGCTGTAATTCTCACATCACAACAATCGAAGTCGCCGTGTTACGAACTGTTTCTACAATCAAAAAACATAGTGAGACTTATTGCTGAGATTTTCATAGCAACAACATCGTTCTTATCAAGCACTACGTACTTACGTCGATACATACATCAACAACATCACTCTTTAGTATCGTTAATTAAATTATGAATACGACTCGCAACAGTAATGATGTAATTGATGCTCCCGAGCTGCGTGAAAACACACGCTCAGGCCGACCCAGTTGGGATGAACGTGGGAATACAATCTGGGAGTGGCAAACTGCACCTGGAATCTATTCACGGGAAATCAATACACAACAATTGAAAATTCTACAAGCCGCCGAGTTGCGGCTGACCGATCAACAACCTGGTGTCACTTCTACTTACAGTCACTGGAAACGCCAATACCCAGATCGACCCGCCCCTACATTAAAACGTGAAAGCGAGTTGGTCATGCCAGTGCGGCGTAAAGAAAAGGAAAATAAGATCGGTATGTTCGATCAATTCTTGAAACATCTAGGGCTACCGGAATAACCTGCATCGTAATCGATTATGTTGCAATCATAGCGATGGATGGTTTATCCCTGATGATGCGCCTAAGCCAAACACCATTTTTTTCACATTTTGACAGATTGTGACTCAATAAACTTATTCATCACTCGATATAGCTTGTCGATGCCCTGTCTTTCGCTTCGGGCAGAGAAAGCAATGCTTTGGATTTAGTGAGCACTGTGATGCCGCCGGTTTCAACAACGAGTGACAACATCTATGCAGAGCTGTTTCGCCATATGCGAACTGCCTCTCATGTTGCCAATGCTCATTACTGGCGCTATGACCTGCCCAGTTTAAAACTCGTATGGAGCGAAAATCCCGGCGCCGAGCTCGGCGATATTGGCGCTAGAAGTCGTTCCAGCGATTTAAATTCGGCACTTTGGAATACCTTACATCCCGACGATCATGCACGGGTGCTTTCATTGCTCGCCAATCCACCAACCGAAACGGGACGTTTTGAATTCAGACGTATTGCCAATGACAATTCAGTGCGTCACTTACGTGCACACTACAAATTATTTCGTGATGCCAATGACAAACCTTCATACATTATTGGCGCGACCCATGACATCAGTAATGAAGTATTGGTTGCCCAACAATTACAGCAACAAGCAGCGGAAGTAAAAATTCTCAATGAACGTCTGGAGCGCGCGGCACAGTCCAGTCAAGAAGGTCATTGGGAAGCTGATTTCGCAACCGGCAAGCATTGGTGTTCAGATGTATACCGTTCGCTGTTGGGTTATGGTCCTGAACATGATTTCAGCACCATGGAAACCTATCAGGCAATTGCACATCCGGATGAGCTTGAAGGTCAGTATCACATGGTCATGGCACTTAAGGATGGTGAGGCTTATGAACGTACCATTCGATTAAAGCATGCCGATGGAACTTGGCGTTGGATGCAAGTACGTGGTTCGTTAAAACGCGATGCCAATGGTCAACCCATGCGGCTGACTGGCAATATCCGAAGCGTGCATGAACAAACTTTGATGCAAAAGCAGTTGGACGAATATCAACAGCGTTTTACGCGGGCGATTAAAGGCACCCAGGACGGCCTATGGGAATTGAATCTTAAAACACATGAATTGTGGCTGTCACCGCGTTGCGCGGAAATTCTTGGTTATGCCGCCAAAGAAGTCATTCAATGGAATGAAAGCAATATCGCCGCCATAACGCACATCGATGATATTGAAATGGTTCGCAATGTTCTGCGTGATGCGCGCCGACATGGCAAACCATATGATGTTGAATATCGAATGCGCACCAAGGGCGGCAGTTGGATTTGGGTCAATATACGTGGCACGGCCACTTCACCTGATGATGATAATGTAGTCACTATTTCTGGCTCGCTTCAAGATGTCACTGCAGCACATGAGGCTCGTGAGAAGTTGATCAAAGCGACGGCCGAAGCGGAATCTGCCAATCGTGCCAAAAGCGCATTTCTTGCCAATATGAGCCACGAATTGCGAACTCCAATGAATGGCATTATTGGCATGGCGCAATTGCTCGCCAGTACTCCATTAAATGAAACGCAACGTGAATTTGCTGACATTATCAATAACAGTGCTCATGGATTGCTGGCGATTATTAACGATGTACTGGATATATCTAAAATTGAAGCTAGCAAATTAAATATCGAACATATCGATATGAATTTGCGCGACACAGTTGAAGAAGCAGTTACCATGATGGCAACACAAATTGCCAACAAAAAACTGGAACTGATCGTTGACATCGAGCCGGATCTGCCACACATGATCAAGAGCGATCCACATCGTATTCGTCAATGCATATTGAATTTACTGAGCAATGCTTACAAGTTTACGCATCAAGGACAAATTCACCTGACCGTGACACGAATCACGCACGAAAAACTTCCAATGCTAAGATTCTCAGTTCGCGATACCGGCATCGGTATTACACAAGAATCGATGAATAAACTATTCCGTCCATTCGTGCAGGCCGACTCTTCCACGACACGAAAATTTGGTGGCACTGGACTTGGATTATCCATTGTCAAAAGACTGATCGAGTTGATGGGTGGAGAGATCAACGTAGAAAGCGATGCCAGTAACGGCTCATGTTTCTGGTTTACACTGCCATTGGACAGCGTCGATTCCGTACTCAAGACACCAGTTATCCGACATACGGGACCACTATTGATTATTAGCCGCAATACGTCGCAACGTAATGCATTGGTGAATCAACTGAAATTCAATGGTTATCTAGTGGATGCAGCCACTGACATGCCTGAAGCACTGATGCTGCTACGCAATGCATGCTCATCACAACGCTCATATATAGCGATGTTTGTCGATGAACAACTTTCCGGCCTGGAAACTCAGTTATTGAATCAACAAATCTACAACGAGTTACGCCTTCATAACACACAATGTATATTGCTTACCTCCATTGATCGAAGCGGCAATGTGGAGCGATTCAGCGGCATTCTTAACATCCGCACTTTATGCAAGCCCATTCGTCATCGCGAATTACAAAAATGCTTGAATACACTTCATGGTCAACTAAGTACTGAAGTTGTATCACAAGCACCCGCATCACCTGCTCCGAAGCAAGAAACGATTCCAGTCCATGTTGCGACTGCGAAGTTACCTGGAGAAGTGCTGCTCGTCGAAGACAATATCGTCAATCAAAAAGTCGCCGTACGCTTTTTACAACGACTCGGGGCAAGAGTTACTGTTGCAAACAATGGAGCCGAAGGTTTGGAATTACTCAAGCGCGGCAACTATGCATTGGTGTTGATGGATGTGCAAATGCCGGTGATGGATGGTTATGAAGCCACGCGCAATATCCGGGAGTTACCTTCTGGAAAATGCATGGTGCCCATTGTGGCGCTCACTGCCAATGCGACACCGGAAGACCGCGAACGCTGTTTGGCGATTGGCATGAATGAATTTCTGACCAAGCCTTTGCAGATTGATAAGCTGACACCGATTGTAAATCAATACTGCACGACCCTGCCAAAGCATGATGCCACGCTGACGGATTTACAAATTGACACTCTACTCGAAAAATCAGTGGCTGAAGCAAATGGTCGAATCGAGGCCCAAGTTGATTTACGCAAGTTGTACGACTTAATCGGTGAAGACACGTATTTTTTATCTGAACTAGTCGATGCTTATTTACAAACCGTCCGCGAAACTTTTAGTGAGTTGAAAGTTGCGTTAGAAGGTGACGACAAAACGGCCATTGCTCGTGCCGCTCACAAATTGAAAGGCGCCAGCTCCAACATGTGTGTATTTGCTGTAAGCGAACTGGCCTCGCAGCTGGAAACGCAGGCGCATATACTGGCTCCTCTGCCCATCAAAACATTGATTAACGATTTGCATATTCACGTACAAGCGGCCATCGCAGAACTGACCCGAGCCGTACAGGCACATAAACCGGCCGCATAAATCAACCGTTCACAATAGTATGTAACGCTTGCTAAGATAGCGCCCCCTATCAAAGCGCGTATTTTCATGCATATTAAAGATCGACTAGTTGTCATTACCGGAGCCGGTAAAGGTATTGGCCGTGCCATGGCAGTCATGTTCGCAACACGCGGCGCGCATCTTGCGTTGTTAGACTTGAATGATGCCGGCTTGAAACAGACTATGAATATATGCGTACCGCATGCTGCTACTGTCAAAACCTATCATTGCAACGTGGCCATTGAGACAGAGGTCATCACTACTTTCGCCCAAGTAGCCAGTGACTTTGGACGAATGGATGTACTCATTAACAACGCTGGAATATTGCGTGATGGCATGTTGATTAAACAAGACGGCGATCATTTTAAAAAATTATCCCTAGCGCAGTGGCAAGCCGTTATCGACGTCAACCTGACCGGCGTATTTCTTTGTGGTCGTGAGGCCGCTGAGCATATGATCAAATTCGCATCTGGCGGGGTAATAATTAATCTTTCAAGCATTTCGCGTGCGGGTAATGTAGGACAAAGTAATTACGCCGCAGCAAAAGCCGGTGTGGCAGCACTCAGCGTAGTATGGGCAAAAGAATTGGCGCGTTATGGCATTCGCACTGGGGCGATTGCGCCAGGATTTATTCATACTGAAATATTAAATGCCATGCCAGAACAAATATTGCAAAACTTATTAGCGCAAGTTCCATTACGACGCGGTGGACAACCCGAAGAAGTCGCACAGTCGGCGTTATTCATTGTCGAGAACGATTATTTTTCTGGACGAGTGATTGAGCTGGATGGTGGCTTACGCCTGTAAGATGTCTTCCCTCAACTGCTTATAGAAGCTTCGACAGTTCGGGGCTTGATAACTAAGTATCAACAACAGTAGAAAACCACCAGATTAATTACCAGAGAAACCGATGACAGTTCTAATTATTGGTCTGATTCTTTTTCTTGGAGTGCATTCTCTCTCCATCTTTGCGCATTCCTGGCGCATTCGGACAGTGGCAAAACTTGGTAAGAGCTGGCGCGCAATCTATTCAATACTTTCGTTGATTGGTCTTGTGATGATCATCAAGGGTTTTGGCGAGGCAAGATTAACGCCGCAAATCATTTATGTAACTCCCCTGTGGATGCATTACATCACCTATGTATTAATGTTACCGGTATTTCCATTTTTGCTCGCTGCCTACTTCCCTGGAAAAATAAAAGCAGTGATCAAACATCCCGTGCTTAACGCCGTGAAGTTCTGGGCATTTGCCCACCTATTTGCCAATGGCGCACTTCATGAAATTATCTTGTTCGGCAGTTTTTTGATTTGGGCCATTGCGGATCGTATCTCGGTCAAGCACCGCCCTGCCACTGCCGTCACAACCACACCTTCAAAATACAATGACTGGATTGCTGTAATCGGTGGCCTAATACTTTATGGCATAACGATACATTGGTTGCACTACAAATTGATTGGTGTCATGCCGGTGTAGTCGGAGATGGCCTGGTGAAACCTTGTTCATCTGTTGAACTTATCATGCAATGCACCCTACTTACTCTTCATGGTTTCTACTCCAGAGGAGGCTAATCATGAAACATTATCTGATAGTTTGTCTGACTGTCGCGCTATTGCTTACTGGCTGTGCTAACACCATTGCGCGCATGAAAGGTGCCGATGCTGAATTGAATTATGCAGATTATGCGGGCGAACCTATTAACTCTTTCGCGATGACCACGTTTGATGGCTGGACAGTGGTAGGCGATAAAGAAGTGGTAATACGAACGGCCGTTAATAATGCATATTTAATAAAAGTAGTCGGGTATTGTCCAAATTTGAAATTCACACCTACCATCGGTGTGACTTCGTCTGCAGGACAAGTGGATAGATTTGAAAAAGTGATTGTGGGCAGAGATCGTTGCATGATTAGTGAAATTCGTCCCATTGATATGGTGCGAATGCAAGCGGATCATAAGGCAAAAATTCACTCCAAGAATGCTGGATAAATAGCAACGATGGTCAATCTCACCGTCGTTCAGTACGGAAATTGTTGATCAATATAAAGCCTCGGGCTTTCGCGCCGAGGCTTGTTGATCGAGTCTATTATTTGCGCCCGCTGAGCGAGCGCAGTCACTCACGCCTTAAGAAGATTCGAGTTCATACATCGTTATCGTTTGCTTCGTGGCGCCTTGCTGAAAGTTTTTTTTGGACCACGCTCAAATGTTCCTTTACCTGCGTCGGAGCGCTTAGGCGCACCTTTATTGGCGCTGGCAAACTTGCGGCGCGGACGATCTCCACTGACTTCCAACGTGGGACGTTCGCGTTTCGCGGGATATTCACTGGAACGTGGCGCACTGCTTCCAGAATGATCGCTGTCAGGTTTTTGCAATGAGATCCGCAACTCCTGTCCTGCAACCCACACTTTTTTCAGATGTTGCAATACTTCCTTAGGCATCCCTTCCGGCAAATCAACCAGTGAATGATTATCGAAGATTTCAATCTTGCCAATAAATTTACTATCAATACCTGCTTCATTGGCAATTGCGCCGACAATATTGCCAGGCTTGACTTGATGTTCGTGTCCAACTGCAACACGATAGGTTTGCATACCTACTTCATTCTTGCCTTCTCGCGTCACGCTATTGCCAAAGTCGCGACCCACTTCACGACGTGACTCACGGCGTTCATCTTGCGCAGCATAACGCTCAGCACGTTCTTTTTGCTTACGTTCCCGACCAGAATCTGAACCGAATGCTTCAGAGTGCGACGCTTCGGGCTTGAATGACTTGGGTGTATCTGCCTCTGATTTGACGACGCCCTTTTTATATTCATGACGTGCAGGAAAATCACTGACGCTATCTGTATCCGATGCGAATGCTTGCTGCATATCTACTTTACGCGGTTCATACGCAGGTCGCAGGTCAGTTCGCTCTGCATGCTCGCGACGCGCAGCGAAACGCGTTTCATCACCACGCTCACGTGACTGAGCCTTAAGTAACAAAGGCGTTTTGCCTTGTGCCAATTTCGCCAGTGCGGCTGCAATTTCGATTGCAGGTGTGTTGTATTCCTGTTCGTATTGCTCAATCACTTCACGAAACAGTTCCAATTCACCACCTTCAATCGCATCTCTAATTCGAGATTTAAATTTCACAATGCGTTGATTGTTTACTGCTTCAACCGTTGGCAATTCCATTCGTTCAATGGGTTGACGAGTTGCGCGTTCAATCGCCGCGAGCATACGACGTTCACGTGGTGCGACAAATAAAATGGCTTCACCACTGCGACCTGCACGGCCAGTGCGACCAATACGATGAACGTAAGATTCAATGTCCAACGGAATATCGTAATTCACCACGTGACTGATACGTTCAACATTCAAACCACGCGCAGCCACATCGGTCGCTACCAAAATATCGAGTTGACCATCACGCAAACGTTGCACGGTGCGTTCACGTTGTTGTTGCGGCACATCGCCATTCAGCGGTGCACAACGGAAGCCGCGTGCCTCAAGCTTCTCTGCGAGTTCTTCTGTACTGATCTTAGTGCGCGCAAACACGATCATGGCATCAAAACTTTCTGCTTCGAGCATGCGTGTCAACGCATCGAGTTTATGCAGGCCGCTCACCTGCCAATAACGTTGACGAATATTCGCCGCAGTGGTGGTTTTACTGCGAATCAGAATTTCAACCGGATCATTCAAGTAAGTCTGTGCAATGCGTTTGATTTGATTCGGCATGGTCGCAGAAAACAAAGCGACCTGACGTTGCTTGGGCATTTGTTGCAGAATCCATTCGACGTCTTCCAAGAAGCCCATGTTCAACATCTCATCGGCTTCATCCAGCACAACAAATTTGACGTTGCTTAAATTAAGTGTGCCGCGTTTCAAATGATCCATGACACGACCAGGCGTACCGACAACCACATGCGCACCGCGACGCAAGCTGTTCAACTGTGGCTGATAACTTTGGCCGCCATAAATAGGCAGCACATGAAAGCCAGGCAAATGCGTCGCATATTTCTGAAATGCCTCGGCCACTTGAATGGCCAGTTCACGTGTGGGCGCAAGGATCAGCGACTGCACCGCACGATTGTTCAGATCGATCTTGGATAATACCGGCAGTGCAAACGCGGCCGTTTTACCCGTGCCTGTTTGCGCCTGACCCAGCACATCGCGACCTGCCAACAACGAAGGAATAGTTTGTGCTTGGATGGGCGAAGGATTCTCATATCCAACGTCTTGTAGTGCCTGCAGCAGAGGTTCGATCAATGCCAAGTCACTAAAGGTCAACGCGACAGGTGATTCAGATTCAGACATAAGACTCCGGATTTCAAAGGCAGTGCGCAAAAGGGAGCGACTTTTACGCGTTTACACAGTAAATGTCACTTACTAATTAACAATGCAGGTAATTTACCCGAAATTAAGCATTGTTAAGCAGCATTATCAGCAAGGCTGTTCGCCAAGGCCTTAGCCGACCCACTTACGTGCGTTGTAAAACATTCGCATCCAACCACTGTATTGATCAGCTGCTTGATCGATACCTCGATCAGTATGAACTCGTGGATACCACGAATTTTGTACAACACGAAACACACGTTCCGGATGCGGCATCGTCACCGTGACACGACCATTCAATGAGGTTACCGCTGTGATGCCTAATGGCGAGCCATTCGGATTGCTAGGATATTGCTCCGCAAGACGACCATTGTTATCAATAAATCGTAATGCAACTTGTGGCATGCACAGCGCTTGTTGATCTTCATTGATAAACTCAGCACGTCCCTCACCATGCGATACGGCGACGGGTAATTGCGAACCTTGCATATCGGCGAAGAATAACGAAGGTGTGTTCAATACTTCTACCATACTAAAACGCGCTTCAAATTGTTCGGAGCGATTGCGGACAAATCGCGGCCAATGATCGGTGCCTGGAATAATCGATTTCAATGCTGCCATCATTTGACATCCATTGCACACACCCAAAGCAAATGTATCGTTGCGATTAAAGAATTCTGCAAACTGATCGCGCGTTGTACTGTGAAACAAAATCGACTTTGCCCAGCCCTCGCCCGCACCCAATACATCGCCGTAAGAAAAGCCACCGCAAGCAACAAATCCTTTGAAGTCATTCAACTTGGATCGACCAGCAATCAAATCGGTCATATGTACATCAACGGTTGCAAATCCTGCGCGTGCAAATGCAGCCGCCATCTCGACCTGACTGTTTACCCCTTGTTCGCGCAAAATCGCAATGCGGGGTTTAATTCCTTTACTAATGTAAGGCGCTGCAATGTCTTCATCCGCTTTATAAGTCAGTCGCACTGACAATCCTGGATCGCGTTCATCGAGTACTGCGGAAAATTGCTCTTCGGCACATTGAGGATTATCACGTAGTGCTTGCATGCGATAACTTGTTTCTGACCACGCACGATGCAAGTCAGTCATTGATTCATTGAATACGACATGGCCGGAAAATTTAATCGTGATGCGTTGTTCAGCAACAGCTGTGCCAATCGCAGTGACAGTCGTGATGCCATGCTTTGCAAAGGTATCGCAAATAGATTGACTATGCTGCTTGTGCACTTGAATCACCGCACCTAATTCTTCATTGAACAAGAATGCTGCATGATCGCCAGTATCGTTAAATTCAAGTTGCAGTCCGCAATGACCTGCAA
>JAICKZ010000266.1 GCA_025927665.1 Steroidobacteraceae bacterium
AATCGTCCAGTGCGTGCCTTCAACTCAGGCACATGTACTATGGAAATTGCTTTGCGCATTGCAGGCATTGGTGCGGGACATGAGGTCATCACCACACCAATGTCGTGGGTCGCAACCAGCAATGTGATCCTAGAAGTGGGCGCCACGCCAAGATTTGTTGACATTGATCCAGTGACACGGAACATTGATCTGAACTTGATTGAAGCTGCAATTACATCCAACACACGAGCCATTATTCCAGTTGATATTGCCGGTTTACCGGTTGATCGGACAAAACTGTATGCCCTTGCTCGTAAGCATCAGTTGCGAGTTGTTGAAGACGCAGCGCAATCTTTTGGCAGCATGTGGCAAGGTGAACGCATTGGCGCGATCGGCGATTTTGTATCTTTCAGTTTTCATCCAAATAAAAATATTACGACCATTGAAGGTGGTTGTCTGGTGATGAATAACGAACACGAAGCCAAACTGGCCGAACAATATCGATTACAAGGCGTGGTTCGCTCCGGTTTTGATGACATGGAAGTAGAGTTAGTCGGTGGCAAATTCAATCTCACCGATGTCGCGGCCAGAGTCGGGCTCGGTCAATTGCCTCATCTTGAAGAATTCACTGTCCGACGTCGCCAACTTGCCCAGCTATACTTTGAGCTATTTTCCAAAGCACAAGCAACCTCACTGGGATTAATGCTGCCGCTTGCTGATTTCTCACAATGCAACTGGCATATGTATCAAGTGGTATTGCCAGAACAACGTCTCAATATAAAACGTGCAGGGATCATGGCAGAATTGGATGCGGCAGGCATTGGCACCGGTGTGCACTACCCTGCTATTCACTTGTTTAAGTTGTATCGTGGTATGGGCTGGAAAGAAAGCGATCTGCCTCAGGCCGAATACGTATGCCGCAATATTTTAACGCTGCCATTATATCCAACGATGGCAAACACAGATGTTGAACGTGTTGTGGATACCTTGATGAAAATTATTCGCAATCATTTGAACTAGAGTTTGAGTATTCATGAAGACAGTTGATTTATCCATCGTCATTCCGATTTATAACGAAGCAGCGGGACTGCAAGCCTTATTCGCACGGCTTTATCCGGCGCTCGACAAATTGGCTAGCGATTTAAACATTCACTACGAATTGATCATGATTGATGATGGCAGCCGTGATAATTCACCGTCAATATTGCGTGAACAATTCAATCAACGGCCGGACGTTACCCGCATCATTCTATTGGCTGTGAATGCCGGTCAGCACATGGCCATCAAAGCGGGATTTGAACGTACACGTGGCAGCATCGTAGTGACGTTGGATGCAGACTTGCAAAATCCGCCTGAGGAAATCTACAAACTGCTTGCCAAGATGCGTGAAGGTTATGATTATGTCGGTGGCTATCGCCGTGAACGTAACGACACTGCTTTTCGTAAATATGCATCACGTATTTTAAATCGCATCCGTGAACGTACGACCCGCATTCATATGCGCGATCAAGGTTGCATGCTGCGTTCATACAGTCGACCCATTGTTGATGCCATCAATCATTCCAATGAAGTGAATTTGTACATTCCCGCATTAGCATTCATTTATGCGCGTCGTCCTACCGATGTCGAAGTCGAACATGAAGAGCGTGCTGCAGGAGAGTCGAAGTATCCTTTGTCAAAACTCATTCGTTTGAATTTTGATTTAATGACGGGCTTTTCGCTGATGCCGCTGCAATTTTTTTCGATGTTAGGAATGGCGACTGCGGGAATTTCTACCGCCGCATTTATTTTTCTGGCCATTCGTCGTATGTTGTACGGCGCTGATGCCGATGGTGTGTTTACGTTGTTCAGCTTCACATTCATGTTACTGGGTGTCGTGTTGTTCGGTATGGGATTGCTAGGTGAATACATTGGTCGCATTTATCAACAAGTGCAGTCGCGACCACGCTATCTCATCAATGCGGTGTTGGAACAACTTGATTGATGCTCGCCGCTCACTTTAGGTACGATGCTTTAAGCAATGATAGTTGATTTCATTTCTCACGAAAGCGGAAATCAGTCACTTTCATTCAAGGTGAATATCGAATTATTCATTTACTGAATCCTTCGATAGGCCCGGATGAACAGATTTGATTTCGGTTATGAAAGGAATTGATTATTCCGTTCATGATAGCCCTGAGCTTGACGAAGGATCGAACCATTCGTTGTTTTATACTAATTTAACGAACTGAAGTAACTTATGACCACAGCCGTCGTGTTTGCCTATCACAATGTTGGGGTTCGATGTTTGTCCGTGCTGCTTGCACACGATATTGACGTGCAGTTGGTACTCACTCATGAAGACGATCCCAAAGAAAAAATCTGGTTTGGCAGCGTAGCGCAACTTTGCGAAGAGCAGCAACTGCGAGTAGTTACACCCAAAGATCCCAATACGAAAGAGTGGCTACAAGAACTACAACGTATTCAACCAGATTTTATTTTTTCATTCTATTACAGGCATATGCTCAAGCCAGAGATATTGAACTGCGCCAAGCAAGGCGCGTACAACATGCATGGCTCATTGCTACCGAAGTATCGTGGCCGTGTGCCGGTGAATTGGGCCATCATTCATGGCGAGTCGCAAACCGGTGCTACGCTGCATCAGATGCTTGCAAAACCCGATGCAGGTGCGATTGCAGCACAGCAAGCGGTACCTATTCTTCCCAATGACACCGCACTTGAAGTGTTTCAAAAAGTCACCGTGGCAGCAGAGATGGCACTGGACGAAGTATTGCCCAGCATTGTCGATGGCCGCATAAAACTGACTGAACAAAACCTGTTGCAAGGTTCCTATTTTGGCGGCCGCAAGGCAGAAGACGGCCGAATCAATTGGCGACAGAGTGCCTGGCAAATTCATAATCTGATTCGTGCTGTCGCGCCACCATATCCTGGCGCATTTGCAGAAATCGCTGGAAAAACCGTGAAATTTTTGCGCAGTCGTGTTATCGAAGCGACGCTCATGCATCAACGACCTTGCTTGTATTGGGTTGAGAATCGCTTACGCGCGGAATTGAGTGATAGCTCAGTATTGGAAGTACTCCAAGCAGAATACGATAACAAAGCGCTTGATTTGCACGTTTGGGAAGCAATCGTCGGCAATCCAGTTTACAATCTCCGCTGATTTGCCTGGGCTTTATATGTGGGCTTTATTTGAGTATTTTTGGTAACGCGACATTATGAAAAAAGTTCTTATTATTGGCGTGAATGGCTTCATTGGTCACCACCTTGCTTCTCGTATTCTCAAGACCACGGACTGGCACATCTACGGCATGGACATGAACAGTGAGCGTATTGCCGGCTTGTTGAACGAACCACGCTTTCATTTCTTTGAAGGTGACATCACCATCAATCGCGAGTGGATTGCGTATCACATCAAAAAATGCGATGTGATTTTACCCTTAGTGGCCATCGCCACGCCTTCAACCTATGTGAAGGAACCATTGCGGGTATTTGAACTGGACTTTGAAGCCAACTTACCCATTATTCGCGCCGCTGTCGAATACAAAAAGCGTTTGATTTTTCCATCGACATCTGAAGTGTATGGCATGTGTGGCGATGAAGCGTTTGATCCCTATGAATCGAATTTGGTGTACGGCCCCATCAACAAGCCACGTTGGATTTATGCGTGCTCCAAGCAGATGATGGATCGTGTCATTGCGGCGTATGGCCAGCAATATGGATTTGATTACACTTTGTTCCGTCCTTTCAATTGGATCGGTTCGGGTCTTGATTCTATTAATAGCAACAAGGAAGGTAGCTCGCGCGTACTAACGCAATTTTTAGGTCATATCGTCCGTGGCGAAACCATCAAGCTGGTCGATGGCGGCAAACAAAAACGCTCCTTCACTCACATTGATGACGGCATTGATGCCTTGATGACGATTATCGAAAACAAGAACGGCATTGCCACCGGCAAGATTTATAACATTGGCAATCCTGCCAATAACTTCTCAGTGCGCGAGTTGGCCAATGACATGCTGGCATTGGCTGCCAAATATCCCGAATACGCCGAACCTGCCAAGAAAGTGAAACTCATCGATGTCACTGCTAATGATTATTACGGTAGTGGTTATCAAGACGTGCAAAATCGCGTACCAAAAATCGACAACACTTGCGAAGAATTAAATTGGAAACCAAAGATCACCATGAAAGACGCACTGGAACGCATCTTTGAATCGTATCGTGCACATGTGCGTGATGCCCAGGCATTGGTGAATTAACCATTCTTATTTTCTTCAAGTTGTTATCAGCTAGTAGCATGAATGTATGCACATGTTGCCGGTATGCTTGCTAACTCTTCCTTGATTGTGATATTTGAAAACATATGTCAACCAAACTGAATAGAAA
>JAICKZ010000068.1 GCA_025927665.1 Steroidobacteraceae bacterium
ACCATCTCGGCCACTTGCACATGACGACTGGCTGGCTCATCGAATGTCGATGACACCACTTCGCCACGCACGGTGCGTGTCATCTCCGTCACTTCTTCTGGACGTTCATCAATCAGCAACACGATCAAATACACTTCGGGATGATTGGCGGTAATTGAGCTGGCAATGTTTTGCAACAGCATGGTCTTACCGGCTTTGGGTGGTGAAATGATCAAACCGCGCTGGCCTTTGCCAATTGGGGCAACCAGATCAATCATGCGTGCGGTTAAATCTTCTGTTGATCCCGTACCCCGTTCCAACTTCATGCGCTTGGTTGGATGCAACGGTGTCAAATTTTCAAATAAAACTTTGTGGCGAGCATTTTCTGGTGTATCAAAATTGATCTCACCCAACTTCAACAGCGCGAAATAACGTTCACCTTCACGCGGTGGGCGAATGATTCCAGAAATAGAATCGCCAGTGCTTAAGTTATAGCGACGAATCTGCGAGGGACCGACATAAATATCATCGGGACCAGCAAGATAAGAACTGTCTGCCGAACGCAAGAAGCCAAAGCCATCTTGCAGAATCTCCAACACGCCTTCGCCATAAATGGCTTCACCAGTGCGTGCATGGGCTTTTAATATTTCAAAAATGATGTCTTGTTTGCGCGCACGTGCAACGTTTTCAAGTCCCATGCGTTGCGCGATATCAATCAATTCACCGATGGGCTTGAGCTTCAATGTAGTCAGATTCATAGACAAGCGCGATGCGGCAAGATCAGCCTGGGAAATAATTCCCACATCGTCGTTGTCGAGAAATTCGTCCTGCGGCAAGCCTTCATTCATCGGATTGCGGCGATGTCGACCGCCACGTTCACCACGATCGCCACGCGGAGGGCGATTGCCTCGATTGCCTCCATTCCCGCCACCACCGTTGCCACCACCACCGCCTTGACGGTTCCCGCGTGCCTGATTACCTAAAAAGCCTCTCACAACTTACCATCCAGAAATGCAGTGAGGTCAGACTTGCGCAAGGCGCCGACCTTTTGACCTTCAACCTGACCATTCTTGAATAAGATCAGGGTGGGAATGCCGCGAACACTGAAGCGCTGCGGAATTTTTGGATTCTCATCAATATTGACTTTGGCGATGACCAGTTTGTCCTGGTACTCCGTGGATACTTCATCAAGCATCGGCGCAATCATTTTGCAGGGGCCACACCATTCAGCCCAGAAATCAACCAGTACAGCTTTTTTAGAATTCAAAACGTCGTCTTCAAAACTGGCGTCGGTGACATGAACTATCAAATCGCTACTCACTGTAGGGTACCTCTAGTGATAAAAGTCAAAACAACACAACTGCGAATCATAAATATGTGGAACATGGTCAAGGGTGCCAACTTAAGAACGGTCGCGCGGCCCATAAAGGGTTACGTTAGATCGTCAACTCAGGCACAATGCCACAATTGGATTGCCTGATATGCGCGGTTTAATACTCGCTTAAGAGTCGCACCCCGTCGGGAATAGTTTAATTGAGAACCAAGGCGTTACTTGGGAACCAGAGATTTTGAAACTTTGGAAATTTCTAAATGTGCGGATAATGCAATTGAGTCCGCTTCGTTGAGTGCTATTAAAGCTGGCGATTGTGTTTTTTGCAAGCCCACCTTTGCCAATTGCGACGAGAAATTCGCAAAGGGCGAACTCCAGGCGTATTTTAACGACGATAATTTGACTCTATTTGTTACCATCCATCAACTTCTAATCTATACCTGCCAATGGCCGAATCCCACCTGACTGATCTTTCCTTTACCAGCCTGCACTTACCCGAATTACTGCAAAAAGGCTTGGCTGACGCCAGTTTTGAACGCTGTACACCTATTCAAGCGCAAACCCTGCCGCATGCCTTAGCCGGCTTGGATGTCGCAGGTCAAGCACAAACCGGCACCGGCAAAACGGTCGCTTTTTTGGTTGCGCGATATGCGCGCGTGTTGCGCCAAGCGGTACCCATAGATCGCAAACTTAATTCACCTCGCGCACTGGTACTGGCTCCAACGCGCGAATGGGCAGTACAAATCCATAGTGATGCAGAACCATTGGGTGCGCATACTGGGTTGCGTTTGGGATTGGCATTTGGTGGTATTGATTTCGAAAAGCAAAAACATCATCTCGAAGCGGGAGTCGATATTCTGATTGGAACTCCTGGTCGCACCATCGATTTTTATAAACAGCACGTCATTGATCTCAGTTCCATACAAGTCATTGTGTTGGATGAAGCCGATCGCATGTTTGATTTGGGATTCATCGCCGATATCCGCTACCTATTGCGACGCATGCCTGCGCCTGCACAGCGATTGAATCTCTTGTTCTCAGCCACGTTATCGCAGCGCGTACTCGAGCTTGCGTATGAACATATGAACAGTCCGCAGTTGGTCCGCATCGAACCCGACAAGATGACTGTCGATCGTGTAAGACAAGTTATTTACTATCCTGCCAATGACGAAAAGCCACGCTTATTGGTCGGTTTATTAAAACAAATGGATCCGCGCCGCAGTATGGTATTCGTCAATACACGACGTGCTGCAGAAGATGTAGAGCTTTTATTGCGTGGTAATGGCATCAATGCCGCAGCGATTTCAGGCGATGTACCCCAACACAAACGCCTGCGCATGCTCGGCGACTTCCATGAAGGAACGCTAGCCGTTTTGATTGGGACAGACGTAGCCTCACGTGGACTGCATATTCCCGATGTCAGTCATGTGTTCAATTACGATCTGCCTCAAGATCCCGAAGACTATGTGCATCGCATTGGCCGCACTGCACGTGCAGGTACGGATGGCGACGCAATTAGTTTTGGTTGTGAAGAATATGTGGTCTCATTACCTGATATTGAAGCCTATATTAATCGGAAGCTGCCGGTTGCATCTGTGTCTGCGGAATTGCTGGCAGAGTTACAACCTTCTGCACCCAGACCTAAACGCGACCATCCGCCACAAAATCGCAAAGGTGCGCAAGGGTCTCGACCTGGATCAAGTAATAGCAGACAACGATCGCCTCAAGGCGCTGATCGAGGCTCTAGAGCACATTCATCATCACATTCTACGCAACAAAAATCGGGCAGCAAACAACGCACGATCTCTGGACATCATCGCAATGCAAGCGGTGCATCTTCTACAACCGAAACCATGCCACATTCGCAACACGCCGATCGCAAATATCATCAACAAGATCGACGTCATCAATCGCGTCGCAGACCGAATGATCGTCGTGATAGGCCTGATCATCAACAACCACGCAATCACACCCAAGGTCAGAGACCGGTGCAACATGCGCACGCACCGCAGCCCAATGTAAAAATTGGCGTGGTACAACGCATTGGTCGTGCAATGAAAGGTATCCTTGGAAGAATTACCGGAAAACGGAATTAGTTGTCTTGCTTAAGTCCAGCCGCGGACTATCTTAAGTAACTGCACACCCCAGGATTCAGAATCCGCTGACGGTACTTGCACACCCATACACGTGGCACTACAAACTGTATACGCTATGTGATGTCTTGATAATTTTCACATCGCTATCGTACCGTCATCGGGCTCATTCACTCACGGGTAAACCCGTGGTACTCTATCCGCGACCGCATAGCAAAACTAACCATCCTCGAATGCGACACTAACTTTTTGCGAATAGCGATGCTTCCATAACATTTGCAGATCGTGATAGCCAGATAGATGAAGTCAATTCTGGAGTAGCTTGGGAATGTGTTTGTCGAGACTGTCTGCTCAAATGTGCGCGATATAAACCACCACGCCGTAATAAGTAAAGCTAGCGATTCCACACTCGCTGAAGATGGTTTCGGTGCTGGTTCCGATGTTCATCCGCGCGAGGTGTGTGCCATCAACATCCGCCAGAATAACTTCAAACAAGGCGCCAGGCTCGTTCCTCGCCACAGGGGTAACAGCGAGCCGATACGTGCCATTTCCCTCAAGCTCTATCGGGTCAGAAAGAACCCCGCGGCGAAGGTTCGTCACGTAGATGGGCTCGCGGCGCGTGTCTCCCATTATGCCCACAACGGAAGAGATACCATCTGGAAAAGTCTTGAGCGACTTCGTCGACGGAGCATTCAAGGCTGTCTTGTCCTTGGCGCTCGCCGCACTAACTGCAAGCGGAGCGGCTACGCCGACCAGCAAGGCTTCCTGAATAAATTTGCGTCGGTTCTTTCGGCTCACTTGTATACCTCGTCGTCGGGTTGCTCTAAGTAGCTAGGTGCATTAGTGGTTTCACTTGTAGCATAAAATTTCACTCTGTACCAATGCGCGAAAGCGCACAGGGACGGACTTCCACGAGAACCATGCAGTAAGCGCCGCTTTCCCTTCGATCGCATTATGGATTGCTGTGCTACAGCTGGTGCTGTTTGAGTCGTTGTTGATACTGTTGCGAACAGTATTGACTGCTGCGCCCGGAGTGCACGATGGTTTGCATTGGGAAGTATCATGTGAACATCGCCATGGATCAACTCACGCATCAATGCCTCAAGTAATCGATAGTTTCTGTTTGAATGAGTCAATTAAGATGCGGATAAATCCAGAACTGAGATTAGCGCATCGTCATTGCGTCATCGGCACCGTGTGGAGGAATTTATACGAGCTAGCGTTTTCTGTATGTTCTTTTTTCTGATTGGGTGTACATCCAGTGAAAACCGAGGACCTGATCGAGTGTCTTACTGGCAGAAAGTTGTGAACAACGAACTACCTATAGGTAGTGATAGAGCAGCTGCAGAAAACTGGGCGAAAAGAAACGCGAAATCGCTAGCCTATTTTGAAAAAATAGCGTCTTCTGACAAGAAGCGTAGAATATATCGAAACCAATAATTGGGTCTGTAAAGGATTCTCCATATGGCTTGAGATTTCACTGGATGATTCAAACAAAGTTTCTGGTGAGTGCGTACGTAGCATGAGTAATTGTCTTTAACTGACAATCTGCTATTTGAACAGCGTTACCCTACTTGCGACAGTATAGTTCTATAGCTACATCATTGTTATCAACCAGATGCGCCCTGATTAAAGATCATTCATTCAACGTCGATGGCACCGCGCTCAACAACTCACGCATCAGTTGTTCCGTATCGGCATAATCACCTTCGCCTACATGTCTCATGACAACATGCCCACGACGATCAATCAAATACAAAGTGGGCCAATATTGATTGTGGTAAGCATTCCAAGTGGCGCGTTGATTATCTTGCGCCACCGGAAAATTGATTTGCACTTGCTGCATCGCCCTTTGCACCGACTCCAGTGAGCGCTCGGAATCGAACTCCGGTGTGTGCACACCCACCACCACTAGCCCCTGATCCTTGTAACGATCGTACCATTGCTGCGAATGCGGCAAGGCATGCAGACAATTGACGCAGGTACTTGCCCAGAATTCCACCATCACTACTTTACCGCGTAGTTTTTGCATTGTTAGCGGCGAAGAATTAACCCAATGCTCAATGCCTGTGAATTCAGGCGCCAGAGTATCTACTTCGGTATTGGCCACATCCCTATAACGCATCGCGAGTACGATCAACATCACCGTCAATAGCACAACGAAACTCATCCATGCCTGCTTACTACGCAACACGTTCAAAGACATTAATTGCCACTCCCATTTACACGTTGCCAGATTTGATTCTTGCCGATCAGGGAAATCAACACATAGGCGCGCACTTTAAGCTGCTGTGGCGAAGGCATACTGAGGATACAATCATAAGTCTTGCCATTTTCCCGATTAAAAATATGACCACGCCATTCGCCCTCATCGGTTACCACTAAATCGGAAAGAATCTTCATACCGACAGTTGCCTCAGTACCCGGTTTTGCCGGACCACTGCCGTCCATCGCGTTGTTTGCCAGTACCTTAGTAACGGTGCCACAAAACTTGTCGCCGCATGATGCTATGTCGATTATCACGTTGCCGCTTTGCGTCAGCCAATGACCAATAATGGTCGCGCCATTCGCGGAGTGCACCAATCCGATATTCAAACAGGCTATACCCACCAACATTGTACGAATCGCATGCTTGTATGAACGTATCATCTTAAACTCCATCCACAGTTGCCGATGCGATGCATTAGATATGCAACATATGTCCAATGTGTGTCGTGAACCAAATGATTTGTCAGTACAAGTATCTATGCGAGATTTGATACATTTTGATACACATCAACTCGGCGAAAACCTATCTACTATTCATTACGATATTTTGGCCGCGTATATTGCAATCATTGAAGGGTTTGCTTGATATGGAACACTGTGAACATATTTTGATCGTGGATGACGATCATGAGATACGCGAGCTGCTGACACGCTATCTCGAAAAACATAATTGTAAGGTGATAGGTGCTGCCAACGGTCGCCAAATGCGTAATGCACTGGCTAATCAGCACATCGACTTGATCGTACTCGACCTTATGCTTCCGGGTGAAGATGGGTTGCAATTATGCCGTGTCGTACGTAGTGGCGATTACCGCGCCATTCCCATCGTCATGTTAACTGCACGCGACGAGGAAGCAGATCGCATCGTCGGCTTGGAAATGGGCGCTGACGATTATCTCATTAAGCCATTTGCCGCACGCGAATTACTGGCGCGCATTCGCGCAGTATTGCGTCGTGCACGCATGCTACCGCCCAACCTGCAATCCGAAAGTCCGGCGCGTGGTCTGGCTTTCGGTTCCTGGTTGCTTGACGTTACGCAACGTCATCTGGTGGATGCCGAAGGGACGCTGGTGTCGTTGAGTGGAGCTGAATACCGATTATTGCGTGTCTTCCTATCACATGCTCATCACGTTCTGAATCGCGATCAATTGCTGAATCTGGCGCGTGGTCGTGATTCGGTTGTGTTTGATCGATCAATTGATTTATTGGTCAGCCGCTTACGCCAACGGTTACGCGATGACGTGCGTGAACCACGCTACATCAAAACTGTGCGTAGTGAAGGATATGTGTTTGTGGCAGATATTGAGGTGCGTACATGAACACCCTTCGTCGCACATACTTTTGGCCACGCACCTTGTTCGGCCGTCTGACGGTCATTTTGCTGCTTGGCTTGTTCACCACGCAATTGCTGTCTTTCACTCTGGTGTACTACGAACGTACACGGAGTTCGTTGGGAATGATGCTTAATTATCTGACACGCGATGTCAGCAGCGCAGTGGCCATACTGGAACAAGTGCCTGCCGGTCAGCGTAGCGATTGGGCGAAAAAACTTGAGCGTAAAAATTATCACTATCTGTTGTACAACATTTCTCCGGGATTGCCGATTGACGAGCGTACACGGCAAACCATTGTGGAGCCGTTGAGCAAAGTGTTAACACCAGAACATGCTTTGATGGCCACACTGTCACCGATGCAAACTAATGTGTTGCTAGTGCAAACCCGTTTACATGATGGTAGTCCATTGACCATTGAAATTTTGTTGGGCGTTTTGCCTTTGTCGGAAAGTTTAATTGGCGTGTTGATCTTGCAGTTGTTGGTGATGATCTTGATTACTTGGTGGGCGGTACGCGTAGCAACACGTCCTTTGGCCCATCTGGCCACCGCAGCAGAAGCACTAGGTACCAACATACAACAATCGCCCATAGAAGAAACCGGACCGGTAGAAGTTGTACATGCCATGCACGCATTCAATCTGATGCAACAACGCATTGCCGATCATCTCACCGAGCGCGTGCGTATGTTGGCCGCAATTTCACATGATCTGCAAACACCTCTCACTCGCATGCGACTACGTTGCGAAATGTTGGACGATACCTTACTCAAGGAAAAAATGACCAACGATCTGGATGCCATGCATAGCCTGGTACAAGAAGGTATTGCCTTTGCACGTGATGGACAAGGTGTAACCGAATCTGCTTGCAAGACTGATATCGATGCACTACTTGATAGTTTAACGTGTGACTATATCGATTCCGGAAAAGATGTCCGCCTCACAGGCCATGTGGGATATCCCATTATGATGCCGCCCAATGCGCTGCGACGTATCATCACCAACCTGCTCGACAATGCACTCAAATTCGGTCAGAGCGCAGAAGTACTGGTGCGTATGGACCAAGCGTCACATATCACTATCGCTGTATGTGATAACGGTCCAGGAATTCCAGAAGCAGAACTGAGCGCAGTCATGCAGCCGTTCTATCGCGTGGACAATTCTCGCAATCGCAACACAGGCGGCACGGGCCTCGGCTTGGCAATCGCTGCACAAATCGTTATCTCTCTGCGTGGAGAGTTGCGTCTTAGAAATCGATCACAGGGTGGTTTGGAAGCGGAAGTGTGCTTGCCTGTTGTCATGCGACATTGAAAAAAAAGTATCATTGAAGTGCGTGGATTCGGCGACGCTGATAAATCAACTAGCAGGCACCGCTGATTTCGCTTTCTTAGAATTCACCGCTCTATCGGACAGCTTCTTGGTGTCAACATCCACAGTATCTTGCTTCTTCGGCAAGATCGCTCCACTGTGCATGGCTTCAAATTCTTCTGCAGTGATCATCAAAGTGTTACTGCCATTCCAGGTTGATCCTTGTGGCAACAAATTATCTACGCGACGAGTCGCTGCAAGTACTTGTGATGTTGTCATACCGGCGGTCACCGGAAAAACAACATTAGTTTGTTCCTTCAATAATTGATCAACGAGTTCTTGATCAACAGCAACATCATGCTGTTTGGCTTGTTCGAATAAACGCGTTAACGATGCCTCAACTGATGAAGGTGCTGTCAGTGACTTATTTTTTTCCTGAGTAAGTTTTTCTTGCTTGTACTTTTTCTTTTCCATCGATTTGCTATCCGCAACTGTCTCTTCTTCAGGCGGTGGCATCACTTGCATATATAGCCTGCCATCATGCCAACCCGATACGACTCTTTGATTGACTACTTGCACAATCGTGCCGACGTTAATTTCATTAAACAGCAATGCAATATCTTCAGGATAAAAACGCATACAGCCATGACTTGATCGCATGCCCACGCCATAGGGCTTGTTTGTGCCGTGAATCAGATAACCCGGCCAACTCAATGTCATTGCGTAAGCACCAAGAGGGTTGTCATCTCCTGGTGGAACAACCTTTGGCAAAGGATCACCGTTCTCTGCATGCTCTTTGCGCACCGACAAAGGTGGTACCCACACAGGATTCTTTTTCTTAGCAACGACCTTGGTAATGCCTTCCGGCGTAACCCAACCCACTTTGCCAATGCCAATCGGATGCGTGATAACGATCTGCTGCTCACCAGGCTTACGCTTGGGATAATAAAAAACTCGCATTGCAGCGAGGTTAACCACCAAACCCTCGCGCGGTGCATTCGGTAATACGAACTGAGTGGGCAGTACAATCTCACGCCCTGCACCGGGAATCCACGGATCAACTCCCGGGTTGGCACGAACCAATTCTTCATAGCCCAGATTGAAACGTCGCGCAATATCAGAAAGCGTATCATCTGCCGTCGCGCGAGTAATTTGCAATTCCCCTACGACGTCATCATTGTCGTCGACATGGAATAGATGAGTGGCCACTGGCTCTGCCAGCGTTTGCGGTACGACCGGTTGCGGCTCTGTTACTTGTCGCGGTGCAGGCATTAGATTGCAGCCTGCAACCAAGACGCCAGTTAGAAACAGTATCGCGTTATGACGTAGAGTTTTCATATCGACCATCGTGCCATAGATATCAAATATATGTACATCAAATACACGGGGCCTCAAACAACAGTAATAAAATTTGAACTTATACTAAGACAGGTCGATCTTCGAGTTCGTTCTCATCGCGTATCGGAAAATATTTCCTCATGATTTCGCTGACTGCTTCAATCGCACTACATACTGCTCTTTGATAATGTCCCTGAGCACAATGGCTTTCCATTGTTTTGCATATCGTGCTCCATTCCATTGCAGTGATTTTTCCATCAAAGCCACGATCAGCAACAATTTCAATGGCGCGATCCGCAAGACACAGATAGATCAACACCCCATTGCGAGACAGGGTATCCCATACATGGAGCGTTGCAAATACTTCAATTGCTCGCGCACGAGTGGTTTGATTTTGTATTAACGCGCGAGTAGACAGCTCCGCTTCGATTGCAACACGAATTTCTCCTCCATGTGTGCTTTCACATTGCTTAACCTGCTGAGTGATTGCATCAAGCACTGCCGATGAAAAAACTTGTCGCATCTGCCAGCGCGTCATGGTGAAGTGTCGAAGTAGTCGTTTGATATTCATAGGTTTCACCAGCGACCCGATGCGCCACCGCCACTAAATCCGCCGCCGCCTCCGCTCCAACCACCACCTCCGCCACCACTCAGTCCACCACTGCCAAATCCTCCGGAGTTCATCCAGCCGCCACGGCCACCACTGCTTAATACAAATATAAAAGCAAACAGCGCGCCTATCACCGCAAGCAAGAGGGTGCCAATAAACCACCACGCCAATAAACCGACCAACATTGCCGTAATGCCGGCACCTGCCAATCGACCAAACATGGCACGTAACACACTACCCGCTGCAATGGCGACGAAGATCAACAAAGGCCAAGGTAGACTCTGCTTACCTTGATGCTGCGTCTGTTGCACAACGTCGGGAAGTTTTTCACCATCAATGACTTTAATTATTTGATCAGTCGCCTCGCTGAGGCCTTCGTAGAACTGACCAACGCGAAACTTGGGATATATAACATTGCGAATAATACGACTGGCAGTAACGTCCGGCAACGCTCCTTCTAATCCCGACCCGACCTCGATCCTCACATTATGTGTGTCTTTAACTACTATCAATAAAATTCCATCATCCACTTTTTTGCGACCCAACTTCCAAGCTTCAGCTACACGCATAGAGTATTGTTCAACATCTTCCGGTTGAGTTGTTGGCACAATTAAAATCGCAATTTGACTTCCCTTGCGCGCTTCAAAAGCACGCAAAATATTTTCAAGTGATTGCACTTGATCTGCAGTCAAGGTATTGGTCAGATCAGTGACTGGCGAAAGCAGTGCAGGTACAGCAACTTCGTCAGTCGCATGGGCATATTGTTGCAATAGCAACATACATAGCAACGCTGGAAGAACATACGTGATCCAGCGTTTAATCATGAATACCATTTTTGAAGAACTACTTACTTGCCGACGATGCAGTGCCAAAATCAACTTTAGGCGCTTCAGAAATCGCCGCTTCATTGTCTACCGTGAAGTTTGGCTTTACCGAATAACCGAACATTTTGGCAGTGAGATTACTGGGAAATTCGCGTACTACTAAGTTGTAATCCCTGACGGACTCAATGTATACATTGCGCGCGTGAGTAATGCGATTCTCAGTGCCTTCCAATTGCGCACGCAGATCATCAAAACCAGCAATGGATTTCAACTCAGGATATTTCTCTACTACCACCATCAAGCGCGATAAAGCAGAACTCAGTTGACTTTGGGCTGCCTGAAATTTTGCAAACGCTTGTGGATCATTGATGAGCTCGGGCGTTGCTTGAATAGACGTTGCCTTGGAACGCGCTTCAACCACTGAGTCGAGAATGTCTTTTTCAGCCTGCACGCCACCTTTAACTGTATTAACCAGCTGTGGAACAAGATCAGCACGACGCTTGTATTGATTTAGTACATCTGACCAAGCTGCTTTCGATTGCTCATCGGTTTGCTGCAATTTGTTATAGCCGCAACCGCTTAACACGCCTAATAAAGTCACAATGGCAAGCCATTTGAAAACACGCATGGAAATCCCCTCTTAATATAAAGATTTATCAAAGTTCAGCCCACACTCTGCATCATGAGGGTTACTGTAAAAAATGCAAGCGTACCGAATGAACTTTCGCGCAGCGCATTTCATTTATTGAAATGCCAACGCACAAGACAATCCAGCAACTTTGGCTTGCTACATTGGTAGCGGCGATCAAGTATCGAACAATTGCGCAGCCTTTCGCATCACCAATATGGCTAGATTATATGCAGTAGACGTAGCAGCTCCCACGCTGCAAACAACAAAATCGGAACTATCAAAAACAACATTGCTTTGCAGAGTCGAAACATGGCGCAATTAAGTATCGACGGCAGTTTTTTGTCGCTCGATGAAATTCTTTTGAATAATCATCGCCTGTTGTTGAATTGCCAATG
>JAICKZ010000119.1 GCA_025927665.1 Steroidobacteraceae bacterium
CATCGACCGATGGTGCGTAAAGATCATCCAGACTATGTATATCTGACGCAAAAAGATAAATTCGACGCGATCATTGTTGATATTCAAGAATGCGTAGCTCGACAACAGCCTGCATTGGTTGGCACCACGTCCATCGAAACTTCCGAATATCTTGCAGGCTTGTTGAAGCAGCACGGCATCGCACATGAAGTATTGAATGCCAAGCAACATGAGCGTGAAGCTATGATTGTCGCGCAGGCGGGTCGTCCAGGTGCAGTGACTATTGCAACCAACATGGCTGGTCGCGGAACCGACATTGTGCTCGGTGGCAGTTTGGAAGTTGAACTTCAGTCACTTGCCAATGAAGTTGGAGCCAGTGAAGTTGGACAAATTGATGAAGCAACACGCGCGAGAGTGCGCAATGAATGGCAACAACGTCATGATGCGGTACTTGCTGCAGGTGGATTGCACATCATCGGCACTGAACGTCATGAATCGCGTCGCATTGATAATCAATTGCGCGGACGTTCCGGTCGACAAGGCGATGCGGGTTCAAGTCGTTTCTATTTATCGATTGAAGATAATTTGATGCGAATTTTCGGTGATCCTGAACGCACCAAACGTTGGCTGCAAACTGCTGGAATGCGTGAAGGCGAAGTGATTGAAAGCCGCTTGCTCAGCAGACAAATCGAACGTGCACAACGTAAAGTTGAAGCACATAACTTTGATGCGCGTAAAAATTTGCTTGAGTACGATGACGTTGCCAACGATCAACGCAAAGTGATTTATCACCAGCGTTCTGAAATTATGGCGGCGGACGATTTAGCCGATGCCGTGACCGGTATTCGTGAAGAAGTCATTACTGGGATTGTTGAACGATTTGTGCCGCAACAAAGCATGGATGATCAATGGGATCTGGATGGGCTTGTCAACCAAGTTACACAGGACTTTGCAGTACAACTTGATATCAAGCAATGGGTATCACAACAAAAAGCGCCGACCACAGAAGATGTTGCGGAGTTTGTTATCAAGTCGGTGGCCGAAGCGTATCAAGCCAAAGTCACAACCTATGGTGAACCGGTGATGCGTCATTTGGAAAAAACCATCATGATGCAATCACTTGATTCACACTGGCGTGAACATCTCGCAGCGATGGATTATTTGCGTCAAGGTATTCACTTGCGCAGCTATGCACAAAAGAATCCAAAGCAAGAATACAAGCGTGAAGCTTTCGAGCTGTTCAACGGTATGCTTGATCGTATCAAGCACGAGACAGTGTCATTGTTGTCACGCGTGCAGGTTCGCAGCGAAGCTGAAATTCAAGCCGCGGCAGAAGAACGTCAACGTCGTTTAGAGCGTGCTTTAAAAACTCAACATGCAGCGCCTGAATCGATCATAGCTCCAGCAGATCAGCCGCCTGAGAGTAATAGCAATCAAGCTGTACCTGCGAGTATCGAGCAGTATGTAAGGCATGGGCGCAAGATTGGTCGCAACGAAGCTTGTCCCTGTGGTTCGGGCAAGAAATTTAAAAACTGTCACGGTGCACTGGAAGATGGTGAGCGCGTCGCAGCGGTTGTTGCCAGCGAGAGCGTAGGACGTAATGATCCTTGTCCATGCGGCTCAGGAAAGAAGTACAAGCATTGTCACGGCAATATTGATGCTTGATTCGCTTGTCACATTGCCTTGCATACATGTCGTTGCCGGTGCACTGTGTAAGCAAGAGCAAGAAAAGCGATGGCAAGTGTTAATTGCACAACGTCCACCGGGAAAGCATCTGGCTGGTGGATGGGAATTTCCAGGCGGTAAGTTGCATGTGAATGAAACGCCGCTCGATGGTTTGAAGCGTGAACTGAAAGAAGAATTGAATATTGAAGTGCAGGGCGCAGAATGGTTATGTGAATGCACTCATGATTACAAAGACCGTCGAGTGTTTCTTGAGTTGTGGATAATCAATGCATTCGAAGGCGTACCCAGTTCTCAAGAGGGTCAGGCTTTGCAGTGGATTGATGTCAATGCGTTTGATCGCATTGATATGTTGCCAGCCGACGCGCCACTGATAAACGCATTGCAACGACATTTGAATAATCGTTAGTTACCCATGCATTCACTCATCCGCCGAATCACCAGGATTGTGCTCTAGATTGTCATTGCTTGAATCAACTGGAATCGTGTGCTTTTCCGCTGCCCATGCGCCAAGGTCAATTAATTTACAACGTTCACTGCAGAATGGACGCCATTTATTTTCTGTCGACCATTCAATGCGTCGTTGACAGGTTGGGCAAGTGATCAAGTGAGTCATATGCAAGTGGTCAGTAAAAATGCTACGTCCTGTGTTGCCTGCGTGGACCGTGTGCTTACACCGTGCCATTCCATAAAGCTGATGCTACAACGGTAATGACTGCCACTGATTTCTGGAAATAGTTGCGTATCTCCAGGTAACGAAATACGTAACAATTGGCAATGTGAATCGCGATCCAAATTGAGTTGGAAATGTCCTGAAGTCGCAATCTTATGTTGTGGGCGAGAATTTTGTCGTGTGACCCATAAAAGGCACATAACCGCTTCGCATAGTGAACTGATCGTACTCATCCATTCATTAAAAGCAGCTTGACGGATCTCGATAGGCTGATTGAGCCAATGAAAATAATCTCGCAAATCAAATTCACAGGTACCGCCGGGTATAGCACTGCGCAATCGAATCGCATTCAAGAAATCCGAATCACGCAAGTTCTGCATGAATGAAGCGCCAGCATTGTTCAACTGATTACGATGTTCGGCGAGTTGAGTCATGACATCGTGTAGCCGATCACTATCTACGCCCTCACGCGTGCGAAACTCATTGAGCACCGATAGTTGTCGTTCCAGTTCCTTTAGTACGTCGGCACGCGCATCTCCTCTTGCGGTGATTGCCAATATTTCCAGCAATGACGAGACTGCGGCACGACTGGCCCAACAATCAGAAAGCGCCTGATGGTACAGCGTTTGGCGATAGAGAAATTCCAACCGCAAGTACGTGCGCATACGCTCATTCAGCGGTTGTTCGAAGGTAACCGTTGAAGGATCAATATCGGCAGTGGACAAAAGATCGGAAGCCATTGCTGTATTGTGAAGTACTTATGCCCGATTGGCCAAGTCCTTTAAATACTTTTGATGCAATTTGGCCACAGCAGCGGACAACGATTGCTGGTCGCCACTGTTATCAATCACATCATCGGCAATGGCCAATCGCCGCTCTCGCGAAGCCTGGGCTGCAATCATTCGCTCGGCAAGTTCAACGACAATGCCATCGCGGCTGATTAGACGTTGTAGTTGAATTTCTCTTGGGCAATCCACCAGCAATACTCGATCATATTGACTGTAAGTGCCGGTTTCGGTCAACAAGGGAATAACGTGAATTTGATAAGGTCCGCCGGCAATATTTGCCCGTTGCAATTGTTCAGCACGAATGATGGGATGAAGAATGCTTTCGAGTGCTTGTTTGTCCACAGGATTATTGAATATGACTTCGCGTAATTGTTTGCGATCCAACGCACTATTTGCTGTAAGCACTTTGGATCCAAAATGATCAACAATTGATTTCAGAGCGGGTTTACCAACGCTTACCACGTCTCGTGCGATCTCATCTGTATCAATGATGGGAATGTTGAATTTAGAAAACTCCATCGCAACAGCACTTTTGCCACTGGCAATGCCACCCGTCAAAGCAACGCGAGGTATATGGCCACTCATCATTTCATCGCTAAAATTAACTTAACTCACGAAGCCACATGAATCATCCGCAAGTATGCGTCAGTAATATCATTTCCCCACAACATCGCAATCCAGCCAGCGGCTGCAAGATAAGGTCCAAACGGAATGGGAATGTTGCGATCACGGCCACGCAGTACAATCAACGCAATTCCCACAATCGCGCCTGTCAATGCTGAGAATAGAATGATGACAGACAACAGTTTCCAGCCCATCCATGCACCCAATGCTGCCAGTAGTTTGAAATCACCGTAACCCATACCCTCTTTGCCAGTAGCAAGTTTGAACAGGTGATACACCAACCACAAACTTAAATAGCCTAAGGCGGCCCCAACAATAACATCTGATGTTGATATGGGAAGCACCTTGAATACAGACAGTAGTAAGCCCAGCCACAGCAACGGAAGGGTTATTTGATCAGGGAGTATTTGATGATCAAAATCAATCACACTCAATGCAATCAAACACCATGTCAGTATCAGCACTGCAGCAGTGTGTAGAGTAAAACCAAATTTCAAAGCAACTATAACGGAGAGTAAAGCAGTACATGCTTCGATGATCGGATAGCGAATGGATATTCGCGCTTTACAATTTGCACACTTACCTTTAAGTAGTAACCAGCTGATCAACGGAATGTTTTGTAGTGCAGTGATTTGCTTGCCACAGTGCGGGCATGCCGATCGAGGCACCATGATGTTGTATTTTGGTGGTAATGGTTTGTCAGCAGATGTTAGCGACGGAGTGGCAAGTAATTCTTGTGATTGCATGCGCCAATCGCGATCCAGCATGATGGGTAATCGATAAATGACTACGTTCAGAAAGCTGCCGATCAGCAAAGTGAATATAACTAGTGTTGTAATGAACCAGGCTGGCGAGGTGGAAAATAGGTCAAGAATAGTCATGGTGTTGTTTAACCATAAGTTAGAGCAGGGATTTTCCAATGAAAATTAGAGCTAAAATATATTTTGATTTCATGTCCTTTCCATAAAGGACGCCTTATTGTAACTACGATCAGTAATTAAATCCGCTCACTCTGAGCTTGTCGAAGGGTTCAGTAAAACAAAATGAATGGTTCGACAAGCTAACCATGAACGGTAAAACTAGATTTCGTTTTCACGGTAATGACGGAACGAGGTATATCTCATCCTACACATAAGAACTGATTATAAACGACATTAAACAACTGCACCCAGCTTGAAGATGGGTAGATACATGGCAATTACCATGCCGCCTACGAGCACACCTAGTATTGCCATAATCAGGGGCTCCATCAAACTGCTCATCGCGTCCACCGCGCCATCGACATCTGCTTCGTAGAAATCTGCAACTTTCCCCGACATCTGATCCAGCGAGCCAGACTCTTCACCTACGGCAATCATTTGCACCACCATATTAGGGAATAGCCCTGTGCTCTGCATAGATTGTTGCAATCTAATGCCGGTAGAAATTTCATCGCGAATTTTCAGGGTTGCAGTTTCATACACAATATTGCCAGTCGCACCCGCAACGGACGTTAGTGCCTCCACCAACGGTACGCCCGCCGCGAACATGGTGGATAAGGTACGCGCATAACGAGCAATGGCAGCTTTCACCATGATAGGCCCGATAACGGGAGCTTGTAACAGTAAACGATCAAGCGCCTCTCGCATAGGTTTAGAACGCTTTTTAAAATAGAAAAACGCATAGATACCACCAGCTAGTATTAAACCAATCCACCATCCTTGCGATTGGACAAATTTGGAAAGATTGATCACCATCATAGTGAAGGCTGGTAAGTCCGCACCAAAACTCTTAAATACGCTTTCAAACTGTGGAATAACAAATATAAGTAGGATGAGAGTAACGATGACTGCAACGGCTAAAACTGCCATGGGATAAAACATGGCTTTCTTGATCTTCTTTTTCAGTGCTTCTGTTTTTTCTTTATAGGTCGCCACTTTATCGAGTAAAGTTTCCAAAGCACCTGCATGCTCACCCGCTTCGACCAAGTTGACGAATAAGTCATCGAAGTATAAAGGTTGCTTGGCTAGTGCTTCATGCAAGGAAGTACCGGATTCAATGTCCGTTTTAATTCCAAGAATCAATTTTTGCATGGAAGGTTTGTCATGACCCGTACCCACAAT
Organism: Steroidobacteraceae bacterium; assembly: GCA_025927665.1. GTDB lineage: Bacteria > Pseudomonadota > Gammaproteobacteria > Steroidobacterales > Steroidobacteraceae > CAILZL01. Next base: position 5,850 of record JAICKZ010000119.1, read on the forward strand.
ATCGAAGGCCTGCACCATGGGAATACCGGCTTGCAGCATTGTCGCGAGTTGACGCGCGAATAAGGAAATATCTTCGGTAGTGACAGCCTTGCCACTTTTGAATAATTGCGATTCTTTTTTCAATCGCTTTGCAACCACACCTTGCTTGCGTAGATCAGCTCGCGCTGCGATTTCAGAAACGGCAAGTACACGTCCCTTAACTTTCTTGCCTTTTTTATCAACACCTTCGTACGCAAAGGGAAATTGTTGACCGGTTGCTGCTTGTGCCATGATGCTTTCCTAAACTTATAATAAACTCAATATTATTTACTCGACCGTTACCATATGTAACTCATCCAGGCTGGTCATACCATTTTTTACTTTCTCTAACGCCGCACGACGCAAATCCCAAATGCCTTCTTTTGTTGCTTGATCGGTGATGTCCACTGCGCTACCTCCTTGCAAAATGATCCGACCAATAGCATCAGTAATGGGCATCACTTGATAAATGCCTACGCGTCCTTTGTAGCCATCAGTGCAATTACCGCAGCCCATTGGTTTAAAAAGCTTAAGACCCTTATCGACTTCTTCGGCTTTAAAACCTTCTTTCAACAATGCTTCACGTGGCAAGTCCAATGGTGCCTTGCAAGTATTGCATAACTTGCGTGCCAAACGTTGTGCAATGATCAGCGCAACAGATGTGGCAATGGCATAAGGTTGTACTCCCATGTCGACTAAACGTGATAAAGTTTTTGGTGCATCGTTAGTATGTAGGGTGGATAAAACCAAGTGTCCTGTTTGCGATGCCTTAATGGCGATTTCCGCAGTTTCCAAATCACGAATTTCGCCGACCATGATGACATCGGGGTCTTGACGCAAGAAAGCGCGTAGCGCCGCTGCAAAGGTTAATCCTACTTTGGGATTAACATTGACTTGATTGACACCGGGTAAGTTAATTTCGGCTGGATCTTCAGCAGTCGAGATATTGGTATCTTCTTTGTTAAGAATATTCAGACCTGTATAAAGCGATACAGTTTTACCGCTACCAGTTGGGCCAGTGACCAGTATCATGCCGTGGGGTCTAGCCAAGGCAGTCATGTACAGATCTTTCTGAAATGGTTCGTATCCCAACACGTCAATGCCCAGCATGGCACTAGACGGATCCAGAATACGTGCAACGATTTTTTCGCCGAATAAAGTTGGGCAAGTGCTGACGCGAAAATCAATGGCACGTGTTTTGGAAATACGTAATTTGATGCGGCCGTCTTGCGGTATGCGGCGCTCAGCAATATCCAAGCGTGACATCACTTTAATACGTGCAGCTAATTTATAGGCCAATTGTACTGGTGGCGAGGCGACCTCTTTCAAGTAACCATCTAGACGTAAACGAATACGATACATTTTTTCGTAAGGTTCAAAATGAATATCCGACGCACCTTTACGAATGGCATCGAGTAATATTTTATTAACAAATCGCACTATCGGTGCGTCATCGACGTCGTCACCTTTAGCAACATCACCACCCAGATCTTCATCTCCCCCAGTAACGTCCAAGCCATCGAGATCCATATCGTCCGCGCCCAACTCGGGCATTTGCGTATCGACTTGTTCCAGAGTTTTACTGGAAAGTTTTTGCAGTTTGTCTTCTTCGACAATAACGGCTTCTACCGCCATGCTGGTATGGAAGCGTATTTCATCCAAGGCGTGAGTAAAGGTGGGATCAGATACCGCAACGAACAAACGTTTACCACGCCGCAGTAATGGTAAAACACGATGCTTCTGCAGTAACTTGTCAGAAACCAGCTTTACCACATCCAAGTCAGGTTGAATCGCATCAAGATCCAAAAGAGGTACACCAAATTCTTGTGAGGCAGCGATGGCAATTTCACGTGGATCAGCGAGTCCTTTGGATACCAAATGAGCTACAAAACTGATGTTTGCTTCTTTTGAATCGGATAAGGCTTGTAGTGCTGCTTTTTCGTCCAGCAATCCATCCTGTATCAAGCGCAGCGGCAGGCCTTGCAAGGCCATACGCTGTGAAGACATCATGGAAAGTGGTTGTTCGTTCATAGAAATGTGCACTCTCAGAAGTTATAGTAGCTACAGCCTAACCGACAGAGGTGTCAATTGTTAAATTGCGTCTAATTCTGCCGGATTGAATTGGAATGTTCTGGCAGCGTGTCACACTCCTTGCGCAACCTCTGTATGAAAATGAGGCTAGAAGAAACCATCTAGTGCCTCGTAGTCTACGATGTTGCCTTGGACATTAAGAATAATCACCCAGTTTTCACGTGCAACCAATGGCAAGAAAATAGCCTCTGTTTCGGAAACACCAAGATTCTTTAGTTTGTTCAGAATATTTAATTGATGGTTGGGGTAATGGCTTATTAGCACGCTAACTGGCCTGGCCTTTGTTACAGCTGCATCTCTGCAGGCTTCATATGGTACCCAGTATTTAGGGCGTTGGGCCGCGTCGAATCCTTTCAAGCCCATAAACAGGACGTCATTACTTTCTTGCCCCCGTGTTGCTTTTCGGGTACCCAGTAGCCAAGGTCCTGTCAGTGGCAAGCGGGTGTAGGCGGCATTAGCGCTATCCAATTCAGAAGTATAGACTTCATTGGCTGCTATTACTCGAAATCGATCTACCTCAAACACCAATGCAATCGGTCGGGCCACAAAAACAGTGTGCAGTCCATAGGCGAGTGCGGTAAGTTGCAACAAGCCAATAACGGATAAGTCACGCACCAGGGAGCGGTGGTTCTTGGATGGATTGAATACCACCAGTGTCAACATTGGGCCCATTACCACATCAACCGAGACGACCAGCAGAAACAAAGATTGTCCGCCTGAAATAATTCGATATGGCCACGGATACCACAGGAGAAACACCACACCTGCGGCTAGTAAAGCAATGAGGCTTGAAATGCCTAAATGAATTGACGCAGCTCTGAAACGAGAATGAAAGTTTATCTCTATACGCATAAGCTCGTTCGGGATGGACGATAGAATCAAATTTATATTATCGGCTCAGAACCAAAAGAAAAGCCCCTCGCACAACGAGGGGCTTTGTTTAAAGCTCTATCGATAGAATCGATAGAGGATAATAGAGGATACTATGGGCGACAGCCCGATGGAATATGTGTGTTGTTTGTAAGGCCAGCACAGACCCATCTAGATATCTGGGTTGCTGCGGCGTTCGGAGTCGGAGTGATCGTCATTGTTTGACCACTTAGATTGCCAGCATTGAACGTGACGCTGATGACGCCAGTGTCATTTGCAACGCTTGCGCCAGTAGCGGCAAAGTACTTGCCTGCCAGTGCCTGTGCATCGGCTTGGACGGGATCACCAGTCGGCGGCATGACACCGTGCTCGGCATAGTATGAGCCAATGTCGGCCTGCAGGCCCGAAGTGGCGGTAA
>JAICKZ010000046.1 GCA_025927665.1 Steroidobacteraceae bacterium
GTGCAATCGTAATCGCTGGATTCGTACAAGAAGTGGATGACGTAAACCAATAAGCCGCACCGATCCACGTCGCTATCATCTAAGATGCATCATGCTTTCTACGTACTCGCTAATCGGGCCAAGTAATACGATCAAGATTGCGAGCACCGTATTTGGCAAGCAAGGTAATCGCTAAATTATCATCGGCCAATTGTTGGACCACACAACTGAACCAATCACAGTTGCGGCTAACAGCAGTGAACCAAGTCTTCTGCGAGCAAATGCCGGGGAATGGGTTAATTAGCCGCGATCTTGCCGATGTCTTTAAGCTGTTGATGCAACTGCATGCGATCAAGCGACTCAACAGGCAGTGCGACAAATAACCTGACACGCGCATCGAGCGTCATGAATACATCGCGAAACGCATGCATCTTATCTTCATCACTGCCTTCAATATGTGCTGGATCCGGTACACCCCGATGCGCTGTCAACGGATGACCGGGCCATATAGGACACACTTCACTGGCAGCGTTATCACATACGGTAATGATGAAATCGATCGCTGGTGCATCAGGCTTGGCAAATTCATCCCAACTCTTGCTGCGTGGGTTATCGATTGGGATATTCAGCTCTTGCAATAATTTCAGAGCATAGGGATTGACTCGACCGGTGGGAAAACTGCCTGCACTGAATGCACGAAATTTTCCTTTACCATGATGATTGATCAATGCCTCGCCCAGAATACTGCGAGCCGAGTTGCCGGTGCATAACACCAACACATTGTATGTTTGTTTATTCATTTGTAATCTTCATGCGCAATAAAGCCGACTCGAATAGTGATGAACAAATCCAATAGATGAAGCTATGGTTATATTGCCATCAGCCGGTATAGTTAATGCCGCAGTTTCGCTGGCCGTTGTGGAAAAAAAGCAATACCAACCACAATCAAAGCAAGTAAACATGCAGACGCCGTATATCGGCTGAGTGCCAAACCACCATTGCTGATTGGTTTATCCAAGAAGTCACCCACCACCGCACCTAGTGGTCGTGTAAGAATGAATGCAGTCCAAAATAGCAGTGTGCGAGAAAACGATGTACGGTAATACGCAAGCGTAACAATTAACAACATGACACCGAATATCATTGCGGCACCGCTGTATCCCAGATTAGCCGTATCAGCAGTCCAATCACCGAGAGCAGTGCCGAGGGTTTGAGAAAACATAATGGTAATCCAGTAAAACGTTTCAGTTTGCGGTGAGCTCACCGTATTGACAGCCACCGAACCAAGCGCACGATGCCAGGTAAACAATGATGTCATCAGCAAGACAAATAAAATAGCTGCGCCGCCCGCATAGCCCACTCCCAATGAACGATCTGCAAAATCTGCCAACGTAGTGCCCACGGTTGTGGTTGCAATAATGGTTGTCCAATAAAGAGCTGGACGAAATTTCTTCGCAGAAATTTGTGCCGTAACTGCAATTACAAATAAGATTGTAAAGATGCCGGTGCTAAGCAGGTAGCCAAGATTCATTGACATCGACACTGCATCGCCAGCTGTCTCGCCAAGAGTGGTGGCCAATATCTTTGTTATCCAGAAGATGAAGGTCACTTCGGGTACTTTACTGAGAGTTTTTTTATCTTCGGTATTCATAATTATCCTCTCATCATACGTCCGGCGCGTCAGCAATCAATTCCTGATTAGAATTAACTCATTGGCATCATGCGACCAAGCGTCATTATATCTGTAGTGATGCTATCGTTTGTGAGCAAAGAAACAGGCAGATCTTCACTGGCGATCTGCCCATTGCCAATATTGAGAGCGCCGGGGGTTAGCCCAACGATAGCAGCTGGAGAGGCCGGCTATTCTCGGCAAAAAGCTCGCAGTTATTCATTTTGTTCTTGCCAATCCCTGCCCCAACTGCAGCTTCCATAAGTTATATAGATGAGTCATACAGAGGCAGCTTACTTTGCACTGCAGCTCAATATTGTTGGCTTATATGTATCGCTTGCGCTCTGCTGTATGACCTTATTATCTAAAGTGCGCGCCAGTACCGAACAATCCCAATAAGCCAATAGCGATTAGATAAATAGCGACGATGTAGTTCAAGAATCGTGGAGCAATTAAAATGATTATGCCCGCGATCAATGCTATCAGTGGTCCGATACTAATACTCATATTCATATCAATCTCCAACTCATTCTTACTTGATTTTTTATAACTCCTAACCATTGGGGTCAGGAGTTATATGAGTAACTGACCTAGCGATTAGCTACAACCAAGTCGGTGGTATCAACGCTCTTGACGCCTTTGACTTTTGCAGCAATGTCTTTTACATGAAGAACCGCATCGCGATTGGCAAGCGTACCTTTCAATACCACGACGCCGTGAGTCGTGGTCACGTCCACATCGAAACCCTTGCTAACACTGTCAGCAAGAATTTCTGATTTCACCTTGGTCGTAATCCAACTGTCACTCACGACCCGCCCCGTTTTGGCGGCGGCATGCTTGGTTTTAGCCGTCGTCTTGTTACTTGATGGTGTGGTCAGCGTGTTGTCAACGCTCTTGACGCCTTCAATCATTTTGGCGTCCGATTCGGCCAAAGACTTGGCGTTAGAATTGCTTGCCATACCCGTCAGCGTAACCACACCATTGGTGGTAGATACCTTGATGTCAGAGTTCTTCAGAGTGCGTTCACCCATTAGCTTACTCTTCACCTTAGCTGTAATTGCAGTATCATCAAGTGTTGCCACCAGTCCATCGCTATGTGGTTGCGGCGCATCGGCAGCGACGGCTGCGGCCATGTTCAATCCAGCGACCAAGCCGCCGACAACACCGGCCGACATCATTGCGGTAATGATGGTGTTACGAATCGAGTCTCTAATCATGGGTACAATATTCATAAATTTCTCCAGCCAATTCCAGTGCTAATAATTAATCAAAGCGGATGTGTCAACGAGAAACGCTTACGAGCGTGAACTCGACACCAACAACATATTCGGATATGGGAGGCAATTTCTCAGTGCGTCGCCGTACATAGCTGCACTATTGATGCGGCAGCTGTTTGTCAGACATCGATATCAAAATTAGGTTTCAATACGGGCGAATACTAACCAAACATCTTCGCAATATAATCATCAATCTCTAACACATCTTTATAAATAATTTCGCTTCGAAACTTATCGGGTAATCGCTCCGGTGTATCAAGCACCCATTGCTCCTCACTTGGCAGTGGTTGATCTTTAAGTAGCGCAATCAAACTTGCGTTGGTGATCATGCTTGAATCAAATGGAGTGCCATGACGAGAGCCACGAACTACTATCATTTCTGCATGCAATTGCGCAGCCAATATTTGTTTTTCCGCGAGTGGGGTATAGTCGTGTTCAGCTGCAATCAAAAGTGTTCTGCTTTGCAATAACCTAAGTCTATCCGTTGCGTTCCAATGTTGCAGCGCATTGATCATACCAAGATATGCAGCTGCACTCACCTTGCTAACAACTGCACGTGTGCGATCACGCATTGGCTTTTGCCATGGATGAGGAAACAAGCGCCGCGCTGCGGAAGTGGCAATGCGTTGCATGCCAAACAAGCGCGCTAACAACCACGACCGCGTTACTTCAAGACATTTGCGCCAATGATCAATTCGATAACTAGCCAAACTATTAATCAATACCAGCCGTGGTACGCAGGCTGGTCGTTGTAATGCCATCTCTAATGCCACTGCTCCGCCGAGCGAAAAACCGACGACATTCACTTGCGATATTCCGAGGCCATCCAATAGCGCCCAAAGTGATTGGGCAAATGATTCTATGCTGTAGATGCTGTTAGGCGGAGCGCTGCTGCCACTGCCAGGAAGGTCGGGTGCAATAACGCGAAAGCACTTTTCAAGCGCCGCTATTTGAAGAACCCAATCGGCACTGCTTGAGCCAAGTCCATGGATAAGCATTACAGGCTCGCCCGAACCTCCCATCAAATAATGTAGTTCAATGTTGTTGTCATGAAAGATGGGCATGTATGCACCGCCTCGTATCATGATGTACTTGATTGCACATCGAAACCAAATCGTCACGCCGCATGTTTTTTCACCCATGCAACATACTTATTCATCCAACTCTGTAAAAATTTATTGCTGCTCTCTTCCAAGTTGCCAGTTGCATCAAACAAACCTTCTTTGCTTTGAATAAACACCTCTGGTTGTCCCAATGTTGGAACATCGAGATAGGCGAGCACGTTACGCAAATGTTGTTGCGCCATCGAAGTACCGGTAGAACCAATCGAGATACCCATCACACCCGCGGGCTTACCTGCCCAGACGCTATGTCCATAAGGCCGCGACCCATGATCAATGGCATTTTTAAGCACGCCAGGAATTGAACGATTGTATTCAGGTGTCACGAATATCAAACCTTGAGAGGCTAGTATCTCTGTCTTTAATCGTTTGACAGGCTGCGCTGGATGATCGTCGTCGTCCTGGTTGTACAATGGTAAATCATCAATCTTGACTTGCTTAAAGCTGAACTCTGTAGGCGCCAATTTTGTAATTGCGTTGGCCAGCTTTCGATTGAATGAATCCTGCCGTAGACTACCAACAATGATTGCGATCTGCACTTGAGCCATCACTCATCTCCAAACTCCAAAACATTGGTGACAGTCTTAAGGAGTAGCACTAATGTTTCAATTCATCGGGTAGTGAAGACCCTGTCAGACAGTATCTCGTCAAAGGCTTCCGGTTTCTACACGTATCCCTATGTAGGCACATTTCAAAATAATCTGAGATAAAAAAATGCCATCAGGAAAAGCATTCGATAAATTGAGATCCTGAGGGCATAACTCGATTGTCTTTCGACATGCTAAATTATTTTTACGTAATCAACTTTGTAAGAAGAAGCATGCCACTGAATGACGACTAATGACGATCATCATGATGATGCTCGTCGCGATCATGATGATGTTCATCGTCATGATGCCGTTCGCGATAACGCGGAACATATTCATTCAGATACCAGTCATCCCTTACAAAATAGACTGGACGACCGCAAGCGTTGTATCTGGCACAATACCGACGCCAGTTTCTTTGATGACTTGATGGTACGCGTAAATAAACAGGTTCCTGTAACACATGATGTCGTGGATGTCGAATGATAATCGGTTCTTCACGAACCACAGGAGGTGGTGGTAAATCACCCACATCAATCTGGCCAAAGAAATTCGGACGGCCAATATTGATCGAGACACCAACGCGATCAGCCCAAGCCGATCCCATACATACAAAAGTTAACATCATGGCAAAAATAGTTTGTTTCATACAATTCACCTCTGGCTTAGTTTCTTAGTTCTTCCTGACGAGCAATAGTCCGCCGATAAGTATCGCTCCAATACCTATCCATACCGGCACATTGACATGACGCCTTTCATCCACTGCCAGATGCAATGAGTCAATATCCACACGATGCGTTCGCTTGGTATAACTAAACCCACCATAGGCAAGCGTCAATATGCCTATCGCCAACAGTATGATTGCGACAATTTTTTGTGCCGACATGATCAAACTACCCGTCGGCCTTGAATCAAGCGAATGGCGATAACGATAACTGCAAGCAATAATAATATATGGATAAAACCACCCAAGGTATAGGAGGTAACTAATCCCAAAGCCCACAATACCAGCAAAATAATTGCAATGGTTTCAAGCATGATGATCTCCAAACTGAAGTTATAACAATATCCAGGATCATCATGCTTTCATTGCTTGGTTATCACCGTTCGTTAACGCACACAAGAAGGTCATAATAAAATCGTTGACTACGTTTTTTACCATGGCGTTTATAATAATGGATAAAATGCTATCTTCATGTCGGTAATAGCCTACCGGAAATTATCTGCAACATATCAGCAATGACGTTGAAAATTTGATGATTGATACAATGACTATAGGCTTGCACCTTGGTCGTATAATTCTCTGGAGTAATTACGATGTGCCGAAATATCAAGACATTATTTAACTTCGAGCCACCCGCAACAGAGCAGGAAATTCGTGATGCATCTTTGCAATTTGTCCGAAAACTTAGCGGCTTCACTATTCCATCAAAGAACAATACCGATGCCTTTACGCTTGCCGTTGATCAAGTTGCAATTGCGGCTCGCACATTGATTGATTCATTAATCACAACGGCCGAACCTCGCGATCGCGAAATCGAAGCAGCAAGAGCGAAAGCTAAAGCCGCCGTTCGCTTCGGCGTAAAGCAATAAGCATATCGAGATAATCATGCCTATCTCCACACCTTTCCGTATTCATCAACTTACTTCGATCGAAAATAAGCCATTGCGTTGTGTTCAACACTCGGCGTGAGTAAAGATGTATTGCATTTCGATATAGCCGTTCCTTAACTTCAGCTTTGTGATCTCTCGTGAAGCACAAATGTCCAAATCGAACCCAAAAGTTGATTTCTACTTACCAGATTTCAATGCTGCGAAATTCGCTTGATCCAATCAGTCGCAGTAGCAAATGTTTCTGTCATGTTGTTGTGGCCTAAGTTTGAGAACAGCACATAATCGTATCGATGACCCAAGTCGTTTATTTTTTTCAATCTTTGAATGGACAAATCAACTGGAATGCTGCCGTCATTTGTTCCAAATATCCACAGGCCTGGAATATCAAGTTTTACTTAACTGTCACTCGGATCGGTATCTTTACCTAAAAAATCAGGCCAAATATATTTTTCCGTTCTTGAAGCTAAAGCTTCATCATAACTTGGAACTCGCTTGCCATCGTGATCACCGGTGTAAATACTGTATATATCTTCTTCACTAACTTTACACACCGGGCCACTCCACAAGACTATAAATTTTATCAAGTTAGTTTTTTCTGCGGCCACAGGAACAATCCATCCTGCCTGACTAATGCCAGTTAAACCTAGAGGTATAGCTTTTAACGTTGGATGCTTTGCAAGCACTTTCAATGCTGCAATTGCATCATCCGCCAACAATGCGATGTTCTGTTCACTAACGCTCTGCCCACCTTCATACTTACCACCCGACTTTCCCACGCCACGTTTATCATAGACCAGTGCAGCAATCCCTTGCTTCGCGAAGCTATCAGCCCATTGCATATTTCGAGTTTGTTCTCCCGAACCATGTACAAATACCACTGCCGAATGCGGTTTGCTGCCAATAGGAAATACAATTGAACCTGACAATGTCTGTCCATGACTTATGAATTCAACATTCTCAATTTTATAATCTGCGCCAAATGTTGAAATACCATAAAACATCAGGAACAATAGAAATATAAGTTTCTTCATAATTTGATTTTTCATGTGACGTAAGTGAAGCTATCAATCACAAATTTTGATATCACCACTCATACTGGTAACAGTCACACGTGCACTGCCCTTACCTTCAGTGAATTGCAATTTTTCGCCTGGACCATAATTGTTCTTGGTAGGTTGCGCTGAACTAAAGCAGGAACTGATGTCACCACTGAAACTTGACAATGAGTATTGCGCATCACGTTGACCAACAAGGCTCAAGGTCACTTTGCCGCTAATCGATTCGATATCAAGACGTGCATCATGTGCCAGTGCACCTTTGAGTTCAACGTCACCGGCAGTAGTATGAATCTTGGCATCGGAAATCGTTGTCACCTGCATATTCATATGACCACTCACGCTGCTTGCATCGACAAAACCACCGACATTTATCAAGTTGACATTGCCGCTGACGCTATTCAATGTGATATGAGTCGGCGAACCATGACCTTGCACACGAATCGAACCGCTCACGGTTTCCAATCTCAAATCCTCATTCTGCAGTTCAGTACCGATATCACCACTGACTGTCTGCACCTGTTGAGTGCCTTGCACACCTTTTATAGTGGTATTCGCACTTACAGTCGTGGTTATTAATTTGGCTGTGGCTGGCAGCTCCACCACGATATTTGCATCTTGATTATTTTTCCATGCATCATGAGGTGGCTTAACCTTTATTACAACGCGATCGCCTTCCACACTGCTTTCAAATTTAGAATCATCGCTTATCGTGCCGCTGACATGCACGTCGTTTTGCGCAACGGCGCGAACTTGTAATGAACCACTGACTACAGAAACTTCAACGCTACCATTGGTAGGAAATGCCAGACGCTTGTCAATTGTTTGGGTAGCCAAGGCATTGTATGACCACAACGTCATAGTTGAAATTGCAATTAAAGTAAATGATTTCATAACGCAATGTCCTCAGGTAAATGCTTCGTCAAGATGGCAATATTTTGCATGTACTCTAACTCGCGTTGATAAGTACTTAAGACAAGATGTTGCAAAGTCTTGTTGTCCGGATGTTGTTGTGCGGCTTCATTCAAAGTGTGTAATGCACTTTGAATATCGTTAAGCCCTTGTTCAACATTGATGCGTTCGGCCGGCGATAATGTCGCAAGGCCTGCAGTGAATGTCTTTACCAATGGACCACGCGCAGCTTGATAATGAGCATCCAAACTCACCGGTAAATAATTTGCGGTAGATAATGCAACATTATTCGCTTCGATCCCACTATGCACTCCGTGGTAGCGAACTATAAAAATCGCAAGCAAGATTCCCAGTGTTACACCGATCAATGGTAAAGCTATGGGCCAATTGAGCCACTTAAAAAATGGACGAAATCGAGAATCTGTTCTTAAGGTTTTATTATCACGAGCAAGTTGTCCAGCAATACCAGGCCACAAATCATATGACGGCTCTATCTCGCGCGACAGCTTGGACATCGCCGTAAACAAAGCATCATGTTCAGATTGATTGTCGTTCATTTGGGTCACTCCTTATTTAAGTGCTGAGCCATGAGCTTTCTTGCCCGATGCAACTGTGCCTTGCAGGTACCCACCGCAATGCCTAACATCTCAGCCGTCTCGACGTGGGTGTGTCCATATATGCCCATCAATACCAATACATATCTTGCACCGCACGGCAGTTGCATCAACGCTTGTTCCATGTCCAGATGTACACCCAGATCACGGTTATCGGAGTTATCAATGCTCTCCATATTCCCATCCACTTCAATATTGAACTTGGATGCGGAGCGCGACAAGGCGACATTGACCGCAATACGATGCAACCACGTGGCCAGCGAAGCGCGAGCTTCAAAGCGGTGCAGATGACGCCATGCGTTGATAAATGTTTCTTGCACGCAATCTTCAGCAAGCGACACATCTTTTAACATTCGCAGGCATAAGCCATGAATTCGCGCTGCATGATGTCGATAGATTTTTTCAAAAGCCTGAACGTCACCGGCTTGCGCGCGCAATACCAAACCAGACTCTTTTGCAACGCCATCTTCGGAGGTTTCCTGCAAATCAGGAATACCCCCGCTCACGGTTGAAACGAGCAAGGTTGAGGATGGAAATATAGTCACGGGATTTTACTGACGTCCAATCTATTGATTATAGCTATTAGACGAGGCGCCGCTTCAAATGGTTTAAATGCAATGAATAAATCACCGCTCTTTACAATGATTAGGCAGGTTGATGCGGAGAATATCGGAATGACATACTCTGCTTCTCGCCTGAGAAGCAGAGTGAATTTTATTTTCTATCGGATAATGATAATCAAAGTAACAAATCAGCGGTAATTCTCAACGCCGAGTATCGGCGGTACGCAAGGTCATCGCTGATTGTACATCGCGATATGCCAAGGTAACTCGATCGAAATCTTCGAGCACGTGGCGGTTCTGTTCCGCGTACCCTTCATCCGCCAGTTGCATATGCAGTTGATCATAATTATCGGCAACACTTCGATAATCATCATCGAGCTGGGCGCGCGTTTCGCCAGCGATTAGATCGCGGTTAAGCTTACGTACCGATCTTGCTAATACTTCAGCGTCGCGGCTGACGCGATCGCGTCGATTGTCATCGCCTTGATACTGGATCTCTGTGGAGAAGTGGCTACTGGCATCATCCAGACGGGCAACCGAGGTACGCAGTGTTTCATGGCGTTCGGTAACACATGCCGTCAACATCAATGCGGCGACACAAAAACTCAGCAATAAAACATATTTCTTTAGATAGGTATTCATAATATTTCCTCATTAATTTCGATGCGCTATGAAAGCGCAATATAAAACAGAGCCCCAGATGAGAGGTACGCAAAGGATGTGAGCACCTTGACTCGCAATGGTTCAATGCTTGTGAAAGCATTACATTCTTATTCGCCGTTTAATTAACCGGCAATCCAGATGAATGAAGAAATTATATCAATACTTTCAACGGCAAATCGTCACGTGATGGAACTGTCTGCAATTAGAGTCAGAAATTTCTCACAACAGCGCAGGCAATTTTGAATAACATTTTTCTTATTTTTGAAACAAAAAAAATACAATTCAATACAATTTAATACATGTGTCTAACTGCGCCAGTCAGTGCGGTTTGGTGATGCATAAATGATCAGTCATATATTCGATGACTTTTTTAACATCCAGTTGCGTTCCACAAAATCCAATATGTCCATCCTGACGTAACAAATAGAACGACGGACAAGGAATATATACGCGTTCAAGTTCTGCCTTATTCATTGCTTCAGGAATCATATGCGTTTGCAGTAATTCACCATATATTGAAGAAAGCCACTCAAGCGAAACAAGTTGACCGAATATCAAGAGATGAAAATGTAAATCATCAAGTTTCTGAAATATATCTTCTACGAAGCGATTTTCAGAAAACTTCAATTGTAACCATGGAAAACGATCGCCGGCTTGCGGGGCGGCTTTGGGCAATGGTAGTGAAGATTTCGACAATGATCCATTGCGATAATGGATCGCTGTTTGAGAAACAATACGAAATACCTTGCGTTGAATCCATCGCTGATGCATCGCGAACGCTGCAATGCGCGCAAAGATCTGTGTTCTCAATACACCTGTCATCCAATTATCCGACACAGCAAATTTGAATACTTGATCTGTGGTGGCCAATAATCGCTGCGCCACCGGTATACGTTCTTGATTGTATGAGTTAAGCAATGCTTTATCTGCTTGTTGCTTTACAACCAATGAAAGCTTCCATCCCAAATTGTATGCATCTTGCAATCCAGTGTTCATGCCTTGCGCTCCAACCGGACTATGAATATGAGCAGCATCGCCAAGCAGAAAGCAACGATCATTACGAAATTGCGCAGCACGACGATGATAAATGCGATAAGTGGAAAACCAGGTGCAAGTTTTAAACGACCAGTCAATTCCTGCCTTGTCACGCAACGACGGAATGACATCATTGAAACTGATAACGTTGCTGTTTCGCAATTCAATTGGGACGATACCCACTATGCGCCAATGATCCACACCACGCATTGGAAAGAGCAAATAAAATCCCTGCTTCCATAAAAATATATTTACTTCGTCCGCGGTCATGTTGCCCGTTACAATCACATCGGCAACAAAGAAGATATGCTCGTAAGATGCGCCGGGAAACGTAATATGGGTGAGTTCACGTACGGCACTATGTGTACCGTCACATCCTGCAACCCAGCTGGCGTTCACTGTCCGCGTCGTACCATCAGCTTGCCGCAATGATGCCGTGACGTAATTATCTTGTTGGGTTAATGCGAAGAGCTCTGTATTCCACTGCACCGCTACGTTCCAATCACGCAGTTTATCACCCATGATTTTCTCATTGTCATCCTGACCAAGTATGTATATGTAAGGATAGGGAGTAATGCCTTCACCTGCAGCGCCAATCGGAACACGCGCCATGTTGCGCCCCTGACTCCATAAACTTGCACCAGTACCACGCTTACCTAGTGCAAGCGCCTGATCGATAATGCCGAGCTTGGCATAGATTTCTAAAGTACGCGCTTGCACGCCTAAAGCACGTGTCTGCAATGCAGGGCCATCATGTCGATCGATGATATGTGCACGGATCCCCCGGCGACCAAGTTGATTTGCAAGCATCAGTCCCGTTGGACCGGCACCGACAATTAATACATCAGTGTCCATACCAGCCTCCACATGACGTCTTCATGTGTTGCAGTAATTCTTGACGACTTATCAAGAATTAGTATTGATGACGGGCGCATATTTCCAGTTCGCGGGTGCTTCTGGTTCCATGCGTAATGGAGCCAGCGGCGGCACCGTTAATACATCAACATGCATTGAAGTGATAGGGAAAGACATCTGCTCGAGCACTCTCAATTCACTCGGTGGCATTGTCTCTTCCGGCGTCAACAGCAACCCACGTTGGCGCAATTTCTGTCCTATATTCTCGTGGCTGGTTAGCATGCTGAAAGGGATGGAAATCAACAAGCCGAGCAGCGCAGGTAATAACCACACCAGATACTTCGGCACGATCAGCAAAATAATAGCGCTCCATAAAGCCGCGATGATTACATGTGGGCTGTGATATCGAATCGCGGCGCCGAGCGTAATGCGGCGATCGCTGCGAGTTTGTACATTCCAACTAATACTCTTGCCAAGCAAAGTGAGCACCACAAAGTCGGTATGAATCAACATCATCGTCGGTGCAAACAACATACTAAGTGCTAATTCAAGCAGCACACTTAACATCAGACGAATACCGCCACCAAAAGCAGTACGCAATACAGAGTTTTTATACGCAAGTAATGCACCCAATACTTTGGGTAAAAATAATATTATCAAGGTAACTGATAACAACATTGCAATTTCACCACTACGATTCTGCGGCCAATTTGGAAACAACATGTAGTGGTGCGGTTCAAAAAAAAGATGTCCTTGCAATGCTTGCAAACAAATGGAGAATGAACTCAGTAGTAACAGCAATAACCACAACGTGGATGACAGATACGACATGATACCGGTCAGGAAATGAACTCGACTCAGCCAATGCAAGCCATGCATGGGCAACAGTCGTGAATGCTGTAAGTTCCCCTGCACCCAACGACGATCGCGAGCAGCATAGTCAAAAAGATTCGAAGGTATGCCCTCCCAACTGCCCTGCAGATTTGGCAACATCCATACTTGATAACCTGCACGTCGCATAAACGCAGCTTCAACAAAATCATGACTGAGAATATTGCCGCCGAACGGGGCCGTACCAGATAGCCGTGGTAATGCGCAATGTTCAGCAAATGCTCGCGTACGCACAATCGCGTTATGCCCCCAATAATTGCTATGACCAAGCTGCCAGAATGCAAGACCGCTCGCCAGCATAGGACCATTAAGTCGCGAGCTAAATTGCAGCATGCGGCCAAACAACGTACTTGAACCCATTGGCAGCGGCAACGCTTGGATGATACCAACCTGTGGATGAGTATCCATCATGCGCGCCAATGACACGATTGCTGATCCGCTCATCACGCTATCAGCATCAAGCACGATCATGTAGTTGTAGGCGGCACCCCATGAGCGAATAAAATTGGCAATGTTTCCCGATTTTTGATCGACATTCTGTGCACGACGACGATAGAAAATTCGTCCACGTGCCGCATAACGTTCGCAAAGCCAATGCCACGCCGCAAGCTCCTGTGCTGCAATCTCGGCATCGCGCGTATCGGACAAAATAAAAAGATCGAACGATTGTTGCGCAGATTCACTTAGTAGCGATTTCCATGTTGCATTAAGACCCGCCAACACACGTTGCACATCTTCGTTATAGATGGGCATTACGATGGCAGTGCGTCCCTTTAGTGGTGCATTGGTTATATGGCAATGAATGTTCGCCGTATCGTGGCCACGAAGCTGCACAATAAATCCAGCAACA